>NZ_KV790863.1:0-411 GCF_001807725.1 Granulicatella sp. HMSC31F03
ACCGTCTCCGGTATTCAACCGGAGACAGGTAGTCCAATTTTTGTTGGATTCTATTTTCATTATAATATTTGATGTAATTTTCTACAATTTGAATTACAATAGAAGATGAAGTTATTACTTCATCTTTTATGTAGAAATCTTCGCACTTTAGCGAAGAATGGAAGCTTTCGATGAGTCCATTATCTGCGGGAGTCCCCTTACGGGACAGACTGCGGATAATGCCTTTTTCTTTATATAGATTGTAGTATTCAGCATAAGTATAAACGCTGCCTTGATTACTATGTAGTAGAACATCCTTAGGTAAATCAATTTGATTTAATGTATCCAATACAAACTTAGTATACTGTTTTGAGGAAATTGTATAAGCAATGATTTCTCCATTATGTAAATCCATAATGGAAGATAAATATA
>NZ_KV790863.1:431-4817 GCF_001807725.1 Granulicatella sp. HMSC31F03
TTTGCATAGGTTTGTCTGCTGAAAAATTTCTATTCAAAGTATTACCAGTAATTGAGAATGGTTTATCTATTTTGATAGCTTTTTTAGATTTCACTGCACAATTCCAACCATTTTTCTGCATAATCCGCTGAACAACTTTATGGTTAACAATTTGATTCAATTCCTTCTGAATTAAATACTTAATCTTTCTGTACCCATAAATAAATTTGTTTTTCTTACAAATTTTACTGATTATCTCTTCGATAATTGTTGGAGAAAAGTCTTTCTTTTTCCATCGGTAGTAAGTAGATATGGGTACATTAAGGCAAAAACAAATTAAATGTACCGCATATTTATCTTTCAATTTTTCCACTAACTTTACAACTGCTTGAGGCGACACTTCCTTTCCAATTCCTTGTATTTTTTTAATATTTCTAATTCAACTTCTTTTCTTTTTAGTTCTAATTTTAATTGTAAGAATCTAGTTGCTTCAATAAAATGGTGATTTTAATTATATAATGAGACGATAGAAAATAGGAGTGGTCTTTTGCATCACTCCTATTTTTGTACTAAATATGTTGTAGTTTTCTTGTACGAATAGCGGTAGATTAGTGGATTCTCTTCTAAAGAGAAACTAACAGAGCTGTTTGAGAGGATTTTAGTGGAAATTTGATTTTTAGATATGGGACAGTTTCGTTCCACAGTATCATTTCAGCTCTTATCAACAGTCTTTCGTTCTATAGTATAGGGGGGTGCTATCAGCACATGTGGAGTGTGTGGTACTGTTGATTAGAATTTATTAGAGATAAGAGATTTGCTAATGACCGTCAAAGACACAGCCGAACAGATGGTTTTGATGTATTGCTATCTTCATAATTATACTTGGTAGCGTATCGGAGAAGTTCTATTTGCTGATGTAAGAACGGTAAGGAGATGGCATAAAAAGGCACTTGAAACGATAAAAGTCCCGGAAAATCCGATTCGAATTATAAATAGTTCTTGAGAATTTCAGTTGTTTGATAAATTTGTAGGTGATTACGCTGAAATTCAAGCTGATTCATAGAGCACCTCCTCAACAAGTTTAATAGTAATAATGTTATGTACTTAAAGTCTTATGCAGATTGGTTATTTTGTTATTAGAATTGGGTACTCCAAGTCTTTTTTTATGAATTTTTTTATTCACTCAAAAAAACACTTGACTTAATTAATGAAAAGGGTGATACTATGTTCAAGCAAATACTTGAATGATATTGAGGTGAGAATATGATTAAAAAAGATACTTGTGAAATTTATTGTTATGACGAAGAAAAGGTCAATCGAATACAAGGTAATTTACAGACAGTAGATATTTCTAGTGTTGCCCAAATGTTAAAAGCTATTGCAGATAAAAATAGAGCAAAAATTACCTATGCATTGTGTCAAGATGACGAACTGTGTGTGTGTGATATTGCAAATATTATAGGTGTTACGGTTGCAAATGCCTCTCATCACCTGCGAACGCTCCATAAGCAAGGGATTGTTAAGTTTCGAAAAGAGGGGAAACTTGCATTTTATTCATTAGATGATGAGCATATCAGACAAATTATGATGATTGCATTGGCATTTAAGAAAGAGGTGAAGATCAATGTCTAGTGGGAAAGCAAAACAGTTCGAAGAAGAAATGAAAGCCTATCGTGTTCAAGGATTTACTTGTACTAACTGTGCAGCCATTTTTGAAAATAATGTTAAAGAACTTCCCGGTGTTCAGGATGCGAAAGTAAATTTCGGAGCATCTAAAGTTTATGTTAAAGGGACGACAACCATTGAAGAATTAGAAAAAGCAGGAGCATTTGAAAATTTAAAAATTCGAGATGAAAAAGAACAAAGGGTAGAAGGAGAACCTTTTTGGAAGAAGAAAGAAAACATTAAGGTATATATATCAGCTCTTTTACTTGTAGTTAGCTGGTTCTTAGGAGAGCAGTATGGTGAAGAGCATGTTCTACCGACAATTGGTTATGCAGCGTCCATTTTAATCGGTGGATATTCGTTATTTATTAAAGGTCTCAAAAATTTAAGCAGATTAAATTTCGATATGAATACGCTTATGACTATTGCCATTATAGGAGCTGCAATTATTGGTGAATGGGGTGAAGGGGCAACCGTTGTTATCCTATTTGCGATTAGTGAAGCATTAGAGCGTTATTCAATGGATAAAGCACGTCAATCTATTGAATCTTTAATGGATATTGCCCCAAAAGAAGCGTTAATTCGACGAGGCAATGAAGAAATGATGATTCATGTTGATGAGATTCAAGTTGGAGACATCATGATAGTTAAGCCCGGTCAAAAGTTAGCAATGGATGGAATAGTGGTTAAAGGTACATCAACATTAAATCAGGCTGCGATTACAGGTGAAAGTGTTCCAGTAACGAAAATCACAAATGATGAAGTATTTGCAGGAACCTTGAATGAAGAAGGGTTACTTGAGGTTAAAGTAACAAAACGAGTTGAAGATACCACTCTTTCAAAAATCATTCACTTGGTAGAAGAAGCCCAAGCAGAACGGGCCCCCTCTCAAGCGTTTGTCGATAAATTTGCAAAATACTATACACCAGCTATTGTCATACTAGCTCTTTTAATTGCAGTAGTTCCACCATTATTTGGCGGAGACTGGAGCCAATGGATTTATCAAGGATTAGCTGTATTAGTGGTTGGTTGTCCTTGTGCCTTAGTAGTCTCAACTCCAGTTGCTGTGGTTACAGCAATAGGAAATGCAGCGAAAAATGGTGTATTAATTAAAGGTGGTATCCATTTAGAAGCAGCAGGACACTTAAAAGCGATAGCCTTTGATAAAACAGGAACATTAACCAAAGGGATTCCAGCTGTAACAGACATTGTGACATATGGTAGAAATGAAAATGAATTAATAACCATAACATCAGCCATTGAAAAAGGATCGCAGCATCCTCTTGCTTCAGCAATTATGCGAAAAGCAGAAGAAAATGGATTAAAATTCAATGAAGTAACAGTAGAGAATTTTCAATCCATTACAGGTAAAGGCATTAAAGCCAAAATAAATAATGAAATGTATTATGTGGGAAGTCAAAATCTTTTTGAGGAATTACACGGAAGCATTTCAAGCGATAAAAAAGAAAAAATTGCCGATATGCAAACTCAAGGTAAAACGGTGATGGTGTTAGGAACAGAAAAAGAAATTCTTTCGTTTATTGCCGTAGCCGATGAAATAAGGGAATCGTCTAAAGAAGTTATCGGCAAGTTGAACAATATGGGAATCGAAACAGTGATGCTAACAGGCGATAACCAAAGAACGGCAACAGCCATCGGAAAACAAGTTGGTGTTTCGGATATTAAAGCTGACTTACTTCCAGAAGATAAGCTTAATTTTATTAAAGAACTTCGAGAAAAACATCAAAGTGTGGGGATGGTCGGAGATGGCGTGAATGATGCTCCAGCCCTTGCGGCATCTACCGTTGGTGTAGCAATGGGTGGTGCTGGAACTGATACAGCTTTAGAAACGGCTGACATCGCCTTAATGTCTGATGATTTGAGTAAATTGCCATATACAATAAAATTAAGTCGTAAGGCTTTAGCAATCATCAAGCAAAACATTACCTTCTCTTTGGCGATTAAATTAGTGGCATTACTTTTGGTCATGCCCGGTTGGTTAACACTTTGGATAGCGATATTTGCTGATATGGGAGCAACTTTACTTGTAACATTAAACAGTTTACGCTTATTGAAAATCAAAGAATAGGTTCTAAAATGGGTGTCAACAATCGGGTGCGATTATTGAGAACAATGTTATGCTTCAAAAGGGATATTAACAGGAAATATACAACTAAAGGACGCTTTAACTGAGCAACGGAAAAAGCCAAATTTCTCAATTGATGTTGAGAAATTTGGAGAATGTTTATACGATTAGTAAAGTTGGCGAAAATAATAAAGTTATTAATCTCATGGAGTATTTGAACTTGCAAAAAAATATTTATGAGTCATTGTACTGACCCCAAAAAGTTAGACAAAAAATATTATTGAAAGGATTTAGTTCTATACTGAACAGGACTAAGTCCTTTTAGTTTTGCTTTAATGCGTTTATTGTTGTAGTAAAAAATATACTCGGTAATAGCTTGCTCCAGTTGATCCAGAGACTTGAAATTTTTCTCAAATCCGTAAAACATTTCTGTTTTCAAGATACCAAAGAAGGACTCCATCATGCCATTATCTATGCTGGTTCCCTTGCGAGACATGGATGGACGTATACCTTTACTGGCAAGAAAACGATGATAAGCTTCATGTTGGTATTGCCACCCCTGATCACTGTGGAGAATAGTATTCTCGTATTCTTCTTCTCTAAAAGCTTGTTCTAACATATCCTTTACTTGTTTTAAATTTGGCGAAGACGATAGA
>NZ_KV790864.1:0-8829 GCF_001807725.1 Granulicatella sp. HMSC31F03
TTTTTTAGTGTCTACTTTAGAGGGAGCATATCAAAGTTACATTTTGCTTTTTTCGTTTTCTTTCAATTTGAGCGCCAAGTTCCATCAGGTTCTTATCTCGAGGGGCACTTCACTCAGGAAGCTCCGCCTCGATATGTAAACAACAAGGACAAAACTGGACACGAAAAGCTCCATGGATTCTATAGTAGGAACAATAGCGTGTGCATTCAATGTGAATTACTGCCGTTTGGGAATTTATTTCCTAGCGGCAGTTTGAAGCTTGAAAGGAATTGAGACGTAAGGCTCAATCCGGTGCAGCTATTGTCACTACTATAAAGATATCCATAGGAGCTTGCAGTGTCCTGTTTTTTGTCCGTCCTATTTATTTTGCACATACTGCTCAAGGCGGTAGCTTCCTGCAGTAAGAAGCACCATCGCCATTCCAAGAAGCACCCATACGGATGGGAACATGGATTGAAAATCAATCGCCTTTACAATCCAATACATCGGACTGCAATAAGCAAGCACATTTAACCACAGTAAATTCGTTACAGCCCCCGTAGCCACTGGCATTCCCATTGCACTCATGATAATTACAATCAGCACTCCAATTGCCGTCGCAAGTTGCGGATTTTTAAACAATCGGAATAAGAATAAATTCAAACTCAAGCTGAACATCGTTGTTGCTAGTAACATTCCTAAGAACAGACCCCAGTTTAAATGTGGAACCATCCCTATCAACGTGAAGAAGAGCATCAATAGCGTATTCGCACCAAACATAAAGACAAAATAAGAAAGAATAAAGGATAAGACAATCTCCAAATTCGAACTAGGTGAAACGACTGAACGTTTTAACACTAGTGATTTCTTAAATTGAATCCAGTCAGACGAAATCGTTGAGGCGTTAAAAATAACGTATAACAAAATCATCATCACAGCCATACCCGAAGCAATCGGATTCGGAGCCGCGCTTTCCTCAATGACCATCTCTTGTGAAATGCTAGGAAGTGATTCTCCTGGCTTGAGAACGCCTGCTTCTTGTAATTTCGCATCGAGCATTACTTTTTTAAGAGTTTGCATTAACTGTTCATCTAATAGAAAATCACGCGTTCCTCTTTGGGTATTCCACACTAAAATTGTTGGGACCTTCCCAGATTTTGCGTTTTGTAAATAATGAGCAGGTACCTGGTAAATAACGGTCATCTCACCCTTTTTTAGGGCTGCTTTAGCAGATTCTAAATCTGAAAAGACATGTTCCTCATTAATATAAGGCGCAATCAATGAACGATACTCTTCATTTCCTTCCTCGAAAACAAAAGCCACAGTGGAAGCCACAGGAAGAGTAGAATCACTATTTGTATTCGTATTTTGGACAAAAAGCATCAGTCCTGACATAAGAGAAGGCATTCCAATCGTCATAAAAAGAAATGTAGGATTTTTCAACATACGCTTCAGGTGAAAAAGAATCATTCGAACGAATTTCATTGTTGTGCCTCCTTTCTCTTGATTCTTAAGACAAAGACAAATGACAAAATACAAAGAATTAGAGTAGCACTTGGGATCATGTCCCCTACAGAAGCCCCGTTCATTAAGTCTACAAATGGCGTATAGATGAATCGTTGGACTAAATTACCAGATAAGAATCCAAACACTGGACTAATCTTATCTAATGGAAGAATCCCTGAACTAAAAATCAAGAGCATGTTGACCAGTGTTGAAATCATTTGATGATTCTTCTCTGTAATCAGCGTTCCTACAATCGTTGCGACAACTCCCGTAAACAGACTATAAAATAGCGCAAATAAAAGAAGTCCCATCCAATTATTTCCAAACGTTGTTGCATCCACTAATTTCCAAGCAAGGATATATAGTAGAATCAAGAACGTATTAAAGATGACATGAGTTGCTAAGTCTAAGCGCTCTTTCTCGCTAACGGAATATGGCAAGATTTCCATCCGTTTTCGATAGCCTCCTAGTTCTTTTTGAACCTTTGAACGCCATAAAGCTTCCATTAGCATGATTAACAGTAAACTGATCCCGGTAATTGAAAAATGTTGAGCACTGGTTAATTGCGCCTCTGCTTCAACTTGTTCCATTTGAAAGGCTTGACTAGCAATCTCTTGTTGCAAGCTGGCAAGTAATGTAGCGACTTGTTCCTTGGAGATGGTCGCTGCTGGAGTCGCATCGATTTTTCTAGCGACTTGATTCACTTCTAGCAATTGAGTGGTGATTGTTGAAAACAACTCTTTATAGACTGCAAAAACAATATTTGAAGAGCGCCCTAATCGACGAATGACAATCGGACTGTCCTGACTGCCTGATTGAATCGCTTTGGTAAAGCCTTCTGGAATACTAGCGCTGAATTTCGCCTCTTCTGGATTACTCGTTAATAAAATTTGCTTTTCTTCAGATAACTGTTGAAAGAGTTGAACAATTTTATCTCCATACTCTCCTTGATCATTGTTTTCAATATATAGCGGTACATCCACACTCAATTTTGGTTGCGCATAGATTCCTCTCATCGAAAACGCTAAAAACAACGTTAAGAAAAAAGGCGTTAAAATAATCATCAGAAGGCTTTGAAATTGTTTGAAAGAAGCTATTACTTCGGTCTTAATATAGCGAATGTATCTCATAATGCCCTCCTTAATCTCGAAGTGTCTTCCCTGTTAATTGCAAGAATGCTTCCTCTAATGTCGTTTCTTTGATGCTAAGCGACTTGATTACGAGTTGTTCTTGTTCCACAAAACCAATCAATTTCATCATGGAGAAAATCGTTTGGTCCACCGTAAGCTCGAGGGTTTCCTCTTTCAACAGGACATGTTGAACGCCATTCTCACTGGCTTTTAAAGATTCTTCAAAACCATTTGGAATGCGGTCTAAGGTCAGTACCACTGTTTGCGTATGTCCGACTAACTTTTTCACTTCTTCTTTTGTTCCGTAAGCCACTTCTTCTCCAAGATCTAAAATAAAGACACGATCACAAAGGGCTTCAATTTCTTCCATATAATGCGAAGTATATAAAATCGTTGTGCCTTGCGCGGCTAAATCTTGGATGTAATCAAAAATATATTGACGTGACTGCGCATCGACTCCAACAGTTGGTTCATCTAAAATAAGAATCGAAGGATTATGTAACATCGCTACCGCAATATTCAATCTGCGTTTCATCCCACCAGAATAGTTTTTCACTTTTTCTTTTCTCTTATCCGTCAATCCTGCGACTTCTAGTAACTTTTCAATTTGTGCTTTTAACTCAGCACCATATAATCCATAAAGACCGCCAAAGTATTCCAAATTATCGACCGCATTCAATTCTTCTAGCAAGGCAATATCTTGAGGTACGAGTCCTAAATGTTTTCGGATTTCCACTTTATCCGTTTTAATCGACTTTCCATTAATCAAAATATCCCCGCTATCCATTGGTTGGATGCCTGTTAAAATATCAATTAAGGTACTTTTACCTGCGCCATTAGGTCCTAATAGACCGAACAGCTCTCCCTTCATAATTTCAAAGGAAACATTTTGCAACACTTTATGGCGTCCATAAGACTTTGTAACATCTTTAATCTCAATCATGTTTACACCTCTTTAAAAAATAAATAGAAATGACATACTTAATAACAAACAAAATAGAAAACAACTGGCAACGACAATCTTTTCTTCTCGTAGATCTTTCTCTGTTCTTCTTTCTTCTCTCATCAATCGTAAACTCCTTTGTTACTGTACCCCTATCATAGCAAGCTTCTCTTATAACTAGTAGTTTCCAACGTCACCAACTACCATGACCAAAGTCACTTTTATGAATGGGTTTCTGGTGAGTAGAAGAATCTTCTCTGAAAGAAGAACCTCTAGTATAAAAAAACTATCGCCAGGACTCTCTAGCTTTCAAGTAGCCACAATAGTATGAGGACCCGATTTTTCTTCATCCCAATCGGTATAGAGTATCTAAACTCCACACACACTATTGTCGCTACTAAAAACTAACCATCCGAGCAATAGTTTATTGTTTTAATTTATTCTCGTAAGCAAAAATGACTAATTGCGTTCTGTCGCGTAATTCTAACTTAGAAAGAATCGTACTAATATTATTTTTTACTGTCCCTTCCGAAAGAAAAAGCGTTTGGGCAATTTCCTTATTGCTGAGGCCTTTTGCCACCTGTGCAATCAGTTCCACCTCTCTGGTTGTTAAGCCCCATTTTTCGGCATCAAACCTCTCTTCTTTCTCTATAGAGGTGTTTGTTAAGAGCGCTTCAGAAATCACCGTGTCCATGACAACTTTTCCAGAAAGGGCTACTTTAATACCGTCAAGAATGGCATCTGGACTACTATCTTTTAACAAATATCCAGAAGCCCCATTTTGAACAGCTTCGACAATATATTCAGTATCTTGGAAAGTCGTCACAATTAACACTTTCACTTCTGGAAAGGCTTCTTTAATCAGCTTTGTACCTTCGATTCCGTTACTTTCGGGCATTCGAATATCCATCAACACGACATCTGGTCGGTGAATGGTACAAGCTTCAAAAGCTGCTCTCCCGTTTTCTGCAAGAGCTAGTACTTCTACATTCCCACTAGCTTCGAGCATGATTTTTAATCCAGTACGAATTAGCATCTCATCATCTGCAATAATTAATCGAATTGGTTTTGTCATTAGGTTCCTCGTTTCTACCCCTTATTCGGGTTTGGAATAATGAATTGAATGGTCACTCCTTGGTTGGAAGAGTTCATCTCTACAATTCCGCCTTCTCGTCGAAGTCTCTCTTGTAGGGATTTTAATCCACCCTTTGGAACCAGCTCTTGGCTAGTTGCGCCTTGTCCATTGTCCTTAATCGTGACCACTAATTGCGCTTGATTATACATCAAAAGTACAGTGATTTTTGTTGCGTTTCCGTGTCTCATGGCATTCGTAATCGCTTCTTGAACTCCACGAAACACACTCAGTTCCGCTTCACTGTTAAGTGCAAATGTTGGATCATTTTTTCTAAACTGTATTTCAATCCCTGAATTCACTTGAACTTCATGGAAGAATTCTTCAAGTGCAATATCCAATTGCTTCCTATCCATTTGCTCCGGTTTCATATCATGGATAATTTTACGAACCTCTTGCAGTCCTTGCGTCGCAAATTCGCGTAATCCTTCACTCATTTCTTGAATCGGAGAATTTTCCATCTTCGCTAATTGACTAATCGCACCTAGTTGAATAATTATCGTCGATAAACTATGGCCAACAGAGTCATGAATTTCACGGGAAATCCGATTCCGCTCTTGTAGTGTGAAGATTTCCTTCATTGTCCCCATTTTATATTGCGCTTGCTGCAAATCGTACCGTTGCTCACTTATTTTTTGATACACTTCATCTAGTTCCTCTTGCAATGCTCTTCTTTCTTCTAAAATATAATTTCCATACAAGAAGAAAAGAATAAAGAAGACGGTCATAATCGCTTTAAGCGTATCGAACTGCTGCATGGCTGGGATGATAATGATTAGCCCCAGAAGCACCTGCATCACTACCGCATTTTTAAAAGAGTAGCGTAGGCTAATTTCAAAGCAGAGGAGTAGGATGAGGCCCGCAAAAACTGTTTGGAAATAAAAACAAAGAAGTGCCACTGCAATTCCTTCTACTAAAATATACCATTGATATTTTAACCAATAATAACCAATCTGAACGACCGCGACAAAGGCTGTAAAGAAGACGATTTGATGAGCACTCATCCCTGGCAATTGGCTCCATTCAAACAATGAAAAAAGAATGAAACCATACCGAATAATGAATCTTACCCATTGATCGACTTTCATGATTTCATCCTCCTAAATTACATACTCATTAAAAATAAAAATGCGACAAAATTATTGATAAAGTGCATCGTAATCGATGCAACAATATTATTCTCATAGTAACGATACATTCCTACGATTGGAATCGTTAAAGGAACGTATAGCAAGGCAGACATCCAATTAATGCCACTTCCATCACTAGAAAGCGAATGTAAAAGAATGAATAATACAGCCGAGATGACGGTCAACACATGGACATTCATCGATTTTTTGAAAGAGCCAATGATGGCTTCACGAAAGACTAATTCTTCCAAAATAGGTGCCACCACGCAAAGCAATACAAACATCATCACAAGATTGGATTTCGACATCATGGATTCAATTTGCGCCTGATTATCTGAAGTAAATTCCCCTAATAAATTCGACACAATGATGGCGAGTACAATTCGAAGAACATATCCTATCGCTAAATCACGTATAAAAGGTCGTTTAACAAACTCTTTTGCCGCTTGCGCTATTTTGGTTCTGTAGAGCCAAATTCCAATGACCATCGACACGACTTGTAATACGACATACATTTGGGTATCTACCGCATATTTTCCTGAAGATACTTCTACAATAAAGAAACTTGGGAAAATAATTAAATTCAGAAAATAAACAATCCATAGTAAAACTGCATTCTTTTTCATGATTCACCTCTAGTCATCGGTAAAACGTACCGGTTTTGTATTTTTAATACTGTAAATTTTTTCAATTTGTCCATCCGACCAGACGATTCCATGAAGCGCGCCGCCAAAAACAGCTCCGCCATCGATTCCGATTTTTCCGTCATGTTGCCATAATTTCATAAAGTCGCCATCTTCGTTTAAGCCACGTAAAGGTGTGTGCCCGAAGATAATCGTTTTGCCAGTGTTATTAACCCCTGTATGGAACGGTTCGCGAATCCAGTAGAAGTCTTTTGGCTCTGTGTCGTGCCAGTCGTCCAAACGTAAATCTACGCCGGCATGTGCTAAGAGTAAATCTCCTTCATCGATATAGAGTGGACGCTCTCTTAAAAAGGCAATCAGTTCTGGATATTGCGCTTTAATCGCTTCAGCATCTTCCACAGGATTTACTGGAGTACCTTGCGGGCGTCCGAGTAAGTCATTGATCGTTGTATCTCCGTTATTTCTTAAGTAATGTGGAAAACGTCCTTCAGGATCGTCGATAAACGCAAGGAACATGACTTCATGGTTTCCCATCATATACCATGCATTTTTTTCTTTGGCATATTTCATCCCTGTAAGGACACTTCGTTTATTGTCGGGACCACGGTCAATCAAGTCTCCCATGAAGACAAGTTGCTGAGTAGTTTCGTCCCAGTTTTGAAGCATCTCTTCCATCATGTCTGCTTCACCGTGAATGTCACCAATAATAAAATATTTTTTCTTCATCTATTCCACCTCAAATAACTATCATACTGTTCATTATAGCAAATAACCCCCTGAATATGAAAGAAGCTTCTTTTAAAACAAAAAGAAGATCGAACCATCGCCCGATCTTCAGTCTTTAAAAGACATGATTATGCTTCTTGTTTACGAAAGACTAAGAAACTACCTACAATCGCTGCTAGTGCACCTAAAACAAGGATAAAAGGATTCTCCAATGTTCCAGTATTTGGTAACTCTGGACGTTTTGGTTCCTCTGTTGTCGTTGTTTGTGGTGTAACGGTTGTTGTTGTTGTACCTTCAGTCGTTGGTTCTTCCGTAGTCGTTGTCACAGTAGTCACTTCCGTTGTAGTTGACTCTGTCGTTGTTGTAGCAGTGGTAGTCGTTTCTGTTGTACTTGTAGTGGTGGTCGTCGTAGTAGTAGCAGTTGTAGTTACTGGCTTTTCACCATCAGCAAGCCCAATCCCTGTTAACATTTTATACGTCACATCAGTAGAAATCGCATCGTCTAACTCCTCAGCTGTAATCGTAATGCGATTCTGAGGATTTTTACTTGGATTGGCTAATTGAACTTTATAGTCTATAAAGATAATTTTATCCGTAGAATTGATTTTAACAGTAATTCCAGTAGGAGTGATTTCATAATCACTTTCTGAAAGAAATCCAGCTGATTTCCAAGGATAAGTCGATTCTACTAACTCTACACGTAATGAACCAGGTACATAAGTTTGATTTGCATCCCATACGTCCTTAATTTCAATATTCGATAAAGTCTTTCTAGCATAGTTCAAACGAGCCCACCAGTGAACTTGTTCAGCATTATCCGCTTGTTGAGCTCCCCATTTAGCCGCCATTTCATTTGGTCCTGGCATTGGTAAAGGCTTAATTTTTTGAGTAATCACTGTTCCATTGAAATCCAATTCTTGAGTCGTATCCGCAAGTCGGTCATCTGAAGCCCAGAATACCTCAACAGAAAGTTCCATGTTTTTTTTCAAATAGTTCTCTTCAAAATATGAACTAAACGTCACTGTTACAGTTCCTTCAGCCGCATTCACCTTTGCATTGGCTACGACTTGATTGGCCTTATTATAAACTGGAAATGAATAATCCGATTGCAGACGAATGGGTTCTTTTAAATTGAATTGTAATGTATCATTTTCGTTGATCGTTACCTCATCTGGAAAATCAACTTGGAATGTTAATCCCCATCGTCCATAAATATCTGAAGCATCTCCCGTTACGGTCACTTTGGGATTCGTTACTTTTAAAGTAGTCCCTTCCTTTTGAACCTCAACTGCATTTACTTTTGCAGAAAAGACGAGCACTACTAAACTTAATAATGCTACGATAGAATATAAAATCTTTTTCATAAATATCTCCTTATATTTTTTATTAAGATTATATTCATAATTTTAATTGATTATTACATTTTTTATATAATTGAATTGTGAATTTTATATGAAAAGAGGCAAGAAATGAATTTTCATTTCTTGCCTCTATAGTCGCTTGATCTATTTTTCTAAGCTACTTGCCGGGATTGAACCGGCGACCTCCACCTTACCAAGGTGACGCTCTACCGACTGAGCTAAAGCAGCATTTTTGGGTAAAAAAAAAGAACTCCGCCAGTAGGACTCGAACCTACGAC
>NZ_KV790865.1:0-24449 GCF_001807725.1 Granulicatella sp. HMSC31F03
ATTTTCCTGTCTACTTGACAGGGTGCACTTCACTTATATGTTACATTTTGCTTTTTCTACTATTAGTCTTCTAAGTTTACGTTGTGGTACACTTTTTGAACGTCTTCGTTGTCTTCTAGAGCGTTAATCATGCGTTCGAATAAACGTAAGTCATCGCCTTCAAGTGTCACTTCTGATTGAGGAATCATTTCGATTTCGCTCACTGTGAATTCAGTGATTCCTAAGTCTTCTAGAGCTTTACGAACTGTATGGAAGTCGTTTGGTTCAGCGTAAACAATCGCTTGATCGTCTTCTTGAACAACGTCACGAACGTCAACGTCTGCTTCCATTAATTGTTCTAATAATTCGTCAGCGTCTTTGTTGGCAACACCGAAAATTGCTGTGTGGTCAAATAAGTAAGTTACAGAACCTGGTGCACCCATGTTACCGCCGTTTTTGCTGTAAGCGGCACGTACGTCAGCTGCTGTACGGTTTACGTTATTTGTTAAGGCATCTACGATAATCATAGAGCCGTTTGGTCCGAAACCTTCGTAACGGAGTTCTTGGTAGTCGCCATCTCCGCCACCTTTTGCTTTTTCAATCGCACGTTCGATGATATGACGTGGTACGTTATAAGTTTTCGCACGGTCAATAACGAATTTTAATTTTTGGTTTGAATGAGGATCTGGTTCCCCTTGTTTTGCAGCTACATAGATTTCAATCCCGAATTTAGCGTAGATTTTACTGTTATTTGCATCTAATTTTGTTTTCTTTTCGACAATATTTGCCCATTTACGTCCCATTGTTTCACTCACTTTCTGATTTTCATCTGGACTTAACTCTTCCATTATACACAATCAAGACGCGATTTGTTAAGTGTTTTCTACTAAAAATTGAGCCGTGAGCAAAGTTTGCAAGAATTCATAGACTATCGGGTATGATAGAAGTGAGGTGAGAAAATGGACGAAGTAAAAATCATATATATATCCACGCCAACATGTGGGGTGTGTCATGCGATTAAACCACGAGTAAAGGAACTTGCTGAAGAGTATAAGATTCCGGTAGAAGAAATTGATGCCACTCTTCATCCAGAAGTGGCGAGTCTCTATGAAGTCTTAACAGTGCCAGCGGTTATTTTGACGCTTGGGGATAAAGAATTCGCCCGCCAAGCACGCTTTATTGACCTGTTAGAACTCGAAAAACGAATCGTTCAAGCGAAGGCGTTTGCGGAAACGGAGGAGACTGAATGAAAACCATGAAAGAACGTATGCTCACAGGAGACTTATATATTCCGTCTCTCACAGAAGGGCTAAGAGACTTATCCATTAAAGGGAAAAAACTAGCGCAACAATACAATCGTTTGGACTTTGATGATTTCGAAGGAAGACGGGCATTGTTAAAACAGTTATTTGGAAAAACAGGCGAGAAGATTTACATGGAGCAACCCGTCTATGTGGACTACGGAGTTCATACAACGATTGGAGAAGGATTCTATGCGAATTTTGACTGTACATTACTAGACGTAGCGCCGATTACGATTGGGGACAACTGCATGTTTGGTCCGCACGTATCGCTTGTGACGCCAGGACATCCAACTGATGCCGAAACGCGCAATGCGGGTCCAGAATTTGGAATGCCGATTACGATTGGCAATAGCGTATGGCTCGGGGCGAATGTGACGGTGAATCCAGGAGTGACGATTGGCGATAATACGGTCATAGGGTCTGGCTCCGTGGTGACAAAAGACATTCCAAGTAATGTGATTGCGGTCGGAAATCCTTGCCGCGTCCTTCGTGAAATTACCGAAGAAGAGAAGGCAGATTGGCGCCAAAAACACCAAGAACTATTAGAGGAACTTGGAAAATAAAATAGAAAACGAAAAAGGTCGTCCAAGCAGGACGGCCTTTTTTAGTACGGTATAGTGATTTCTTGATTGTTGGCATGCGTTGTTTCTTTGATAATCATATCGATGTAGTTCAATAAGAAGTTCGATGAGCTATTGGTTTGAAGCTGCTGATACGCTTTAGAGGTGAGAACGGTATCCGAAATATAGCTTTCGGGAATTTTATCTCCTGAGAAATAAGCTAGATTGAGCGGTGCTAGAACGCTACTAAGTTCGTCGCCCACTTCTTTGGTATACCACGATTCATCATATAAAGATTGATGCGTCATGATGCGAGTCGAGTCATCGAAGACCTGTTTCATATAGTTCTTATGATGCAACAAATCCAGATTCGTTTGTCCCGATTGAGCTGCCCATTCGTCTGCTTTTAACGCCGTTTGCTGGTAATGATAGTCGTTAGGGCTCATCGTTAATTTGCCGATGGTAGACGGATAAACAGAAAACGCGCCATTGACGATTTCCGTATACGAACGATCCGCGGACATCTTTTCTGTGGCAATCTGTTGCGTATGAATATGCCCCGAGAACCCGAGTGTCACGTTGTCATATTGATTAAAAATCGCCTTCAAGTCCGAAGCGTTATCGACCACGAAGCCATCAGGATTAAATTCATGATGCGCCAACAAATTGTGATGCATCACGGGAATGACTTGAACGCCAGCAGAATGTGCCGCTGCTAACTCCTTATCAATCCATTCCAGCGTTTCTTTTGGAATCACACCGCCCGTCTTTGGAGCGCCTTTTCCCTCACCGTTTTTCTCGTAAATATTACTATCAATCATTAAGAACCACAGTTTGGTAAAGGGCTTGGCCATATAGCTCAGCGAGTGCATATCTCTCGAGGACGCTTCGGAGTAACCATATTCGGTAAAGACATTTGGAAAATCTGCCGCCGTCATTTGCTTGATTTTATAGTTCTCGTTGCCTTGAAAATTTCTAGCCCAGCCATCCGCAATATCGTGGTTCCCAGGTTCCACGAGGACGGTCGTTCCTAGCGCTTCGATGCGTTTGAAGAACTCGGCCAATTCGATAAAACTTTGATACTCACCATTAAAGGTCATGTCTCCGCTCACGATAAGCACTTTTGGACGTTCACTTTCGACTTGCGCCACTAAGGCTTCCATTCGTTCCTTGCTGTAGACGAGGTCTTTTCCGGCAGCAGTATTTTGCATTTTCTGGAAGGCCACATCTTGGTCATGCAGTTCTGGACTCAAATAGTGTGGGTCGGTGATGACCCAAATTTCATCGGTCGAAGAGAGCTCTTTTGGAGTCGCAGCGATATGTTTAGGAAAGAAAATCCACAGCAACACGAGCAACACTGCGATTCCTGCAAGTAGGGCAGAGAGTTTTAATGATTTTTTCAAGGTTTCACCTCCATCCATGTAAAAAGACAGCTGGGCACAATGGTCCAGCTGCAATTTTTATATTTATTTTTCAGTACAAGCAATAAAGCTTTCACGTAATTGGTTTTCTGGAAGGTTCTTTCCGATGAAGACCAATGTTGAGCCGCGTTTTGTATCCTTCCAATCGCGACCTCTTGAGATATCAAAGCTCATTTGAACCCCTTGGAAGATGATTTGGTAATCTAATCCTTCCACGTTTAAGATTCCTTTGTAACGGTATAATTCTGGCCCGTAAATATAAACAAGCTCGTTCAACCATTCGTTAATGTTTGCGAGAACTAATGGTTTGTCAGTCTCGATAACGAATGAGTTAATACCGCTATGGTGGCTATGACTGTGGTGATGATGATGCTCGTGTTCATGGTCATGTTCGTGTTCATGCTCATGCTCATGGTCGTGATCGTGGTGCTCATGCTCATGCTCATGGTCGTGGTCATGATGGTGATGGTCGTGATCGTGGTCACCGTGCGCATGTGTATGGCCACATTCTTCGCAATATTCTTCTTCGGCGTGTTCTTGCATTTCTAAGATTTTCTTTTCAGATGCGTAGAACAATTCAAGTCCGAACATGTCGCTCATATGAACAGGACGTGCGTCAAGGTCTTGGATTTCCGCAAAGGCATTGATGCTACGAACTTCGTTAATCACTTTAGAGTAAATCGTTTCGTCTACTAAGCTATGTTTTGACATGAAAATCTTGTCCGCGAACCCAACTTGTTTTGCTGGTTCAGGTTGATGCGCTGTTTGGTATAGGAAGTTTTTAGCATCCACAACGGTTAATACCGCATCTAAGATAAAGTGCTCGTTTAAGAATGGCACATTAATAAAGGTTTGTGCGATTGGAGCTGGATCAGCAAGACCTGTTGTTTCAAATAACACGCGGTCCACGCGAATGCCGTTTTGTTCTTTGACCATTAAGATGGATTTCAACATATCGGCAATGTCTGTACGAAGCGTGCAGCAGAGGCAACCGTTATCCATTTGATAGATTTCTTCTTCAACGTCAAGAACGAATTGATGGTCTACACCGATTTCGCCGAATTCGTTAATGACAACAGCGATATGTTCGCCATGTTTTTCTTTTAAAACTTTATTGATTAAAGTTGTTTTCCCAGCGCCAAGGAAGCCGCTGACGATAGTAACTGGAATTTTTTGGGTCATATAGTTTCTCCCTCTCCTCAGATTTTTTCGTTTTCTTCTCGTAAATTAATTGTAGCACTCTCCTGAAAAAACTCAAAACAGACTGATTTATCTTGTTTCACGATTCCAGCAGGGGATAACCGAATGTGCTATACTGAAATGGAGAACATTAGAAAGAGTGTGTCGAATGACAAATCAGGAAGCACCAACTGCGGCCGTTAAGAAAATCGATTGGGCCGAGCAATTTATCAACCAACATTTACAAGCATTTCGTTGCCCGTATTGCCATGAAGCCATGGTTTCTGCCGAGAATCATAGCGTGGTCTGTGAGAAGGGGCATCGGTTTAATATTTCGAAAAAAGGCACCTTGCATCTCATGAAGCAAAATGCGAATACAGATTATGATGCGAAGTTGTTCCAGCACCGCTATGAACTCGCGCAAAGTGGGTTCTTTGAGCCACTTTTAGAGGCGCTTTTGCCGTATCTTTCAGGAAATGAAGAGAAGTTTATTGTCGATATCGGATGCGGGGAAGGCAGTCATTTATCTTGGTTATCTAAGCGTGTGAAGGCACCTTTATGTGGAATGGATATCGCCAAAGAAGGCATCCATCAAGCGTCGGTTCATTTTGGAAACCAAGCGCTGTTCTTCTTAGGAGACTTGGCGAACTTGCCATTTGCGGATGAATCCTGTGGGACGCTTCTCAACATTTTAACGCCGTCGAACTACCAAGAGTTTATGCGCGTGTTGGCTCCAGGAGGGACGCTTGTTAAAGTGATTCCTGGCAACGATTATTTGTCGGAGCTTCGCCAACAGCTCTACCGTTCCAATCCTGAAAAACAAACGTATTCGAATGCGGATATTCTAGAGCGAGTGCAGTCCGAATGTCCTCAAGTGACGTTTGAAGAGGTACGATACACGGTGAAGTTAACAGATGCGACCTATCGCCATTTACTAGAGATGACGCCTTTATACTGGGGTGCCACTCCAGAAGACAAAGCCTATAGTAATGAACATCCACTTGCTACGGTAACCGTCCATTACATCATCGCCGTCGTGAAAAAGCCGTAAAGAATGAATGAAATGTGCTATAATAAAACTATTAACCATTAGGAGGTTTTACAATGGGATTAAAAGATTTTTTCTCTCGTAAAAAAGAAGAACCAAAGAAAGATGAAGTGGTTCAAGAAGAAGTAAAACAGGAAGAGCTTAAAAAGGAAGAAACAGCAGAAGTGAAAGAGGAAGTGGTAAAAGCAGAAGCATCTGCCACACCAGCTGAAGGGAGCCAAACTTCTGAGGACGCTAAGAAAGGTTTTGCACTTGGGGTAGAAAATGTATTTAGCGCAGGAAAGGACTCTCCAGACTTAGTTGTTACAGGGTATGTCACAGGAACGATTAAAGTTGGGGATGAAGTCATTATTACTAAATTGGGAAGTGATACTGACAAACCTGTGAAATCAGCTGTATATGCATTAGAAGATGGCAATAACGGACGCGTGATGGAAGCTTCTAATAAAAAAATTGCAGCATGGATTGAAAATGGTGCTCAATATGGTCTCTATAAAGGTTCAGTCGTTCATTCAGAAGGCACTAGTGAAAATGATCTGTACGGAACCTATATTAACGCTATCGGAGAATCCTTTGTAGGTGTTCAAAATGGCGAGATTTCAGATATTGACCGTGTGTACTTATCCGTAACGGATGTTGCTGAAATTTGGCGTCTTTTTTTATGGTATTGCAACATTAATGCCGCAGAAGACACAGAAGAAAGACGTTCTGAAAACATGGAAAAAATCCGCAATTTAGTGACGATTACCCGTGATAAATTATTCTTAGTGGATGAAATTTATGCAGTTTATTCTGTCACAACCGGAGAGCCTTATTTATTCACAAAGACGATGAAAAAAGAAGATGGCAGCTACTATACAACTGCGCCATTAGTACGTTTAATTCCAGCGGCTTATAAAGAAAATCTCAAAGAAAAATTTGAAGATAATGAAGAGTTTGAATTGCGTCGCATTGAAAATGGACCGAATAAAGATGGCATCCGTAATTTCTTAAGCGAAGTCATTTTATTAGATGGAGCTCGCGGAATTCAATTTATAGCAGAAGAAACGTCAATTGCAGCAGAAGGATTGATCGAATTTCCGAACTACGAAGGGATGAGAGAAATCGATATTCCTGTAACGAATCCAGATGTGGTCCGCTGGTTACATCTCCTTGGACAATTAGGGAAACCAGATACGCCAGACCGCGAAATTCTATTCAATATGTATTTCCACCATTTAGCCGAAGCGTTAAAAACAGCGCGCTTTATTGTTCCGATGAGAGGACATGGAGAATTGCCAAAGGTGGATGAAAATGGCAATACCACCTTTAAAGAAGGATTCACATTTGACTTAGCCATGCAAGATGGAAAAGAAAAAGAGAAGGCACTTCTATTCTTTACAGATTGGAAGAGACTGCGTAAAGAATTTGGAGAAGAATGGCAAGGACTAATCCAACAATTGGACGGCAAATTGAGTCTTCATGATGTTATTATCAATGGAACAGGCAAGGAAGAAGCAGGAGCCTATATTACGGAAAGTATCTTTAATAAAATTAAGAATGCCGAATAAAAAGAATCAAAAAGCATAAGGACTCACAGGGTGGGTCCTTATTTATTTAGTGGTTTATATATTCTCGAAATAAGCTATGATATAATTTAAGTATCAAGTATCAGCTGTTGGAAAGCGGAGGAAAATAAATGGGATTATTCGATTTTTTATTTGGAAAGAAGAAAGAAAATAGAACTGTTGTTTTTGGGGTAGAAGAGATACTCCCTAATCCAAACGACTCAGAAGACTTAGTCGTTATAGGACTCGTAAGAGGAACGATTCACGTTGGAGATGAAGTCATTATTACAAATTTAGGAAGTGATAATGATAAACCTGCAAAAGCTGTCATATCCGCACTTGAAGACGCGAATAAAGGTCAAGTGAAGAAGGCATCCGGCGACAATGTTGTGGTAACGATTAAAGATGGTAAAAAACACAACGTGTATAAAGGTACAGTCTTGCATTTCGAAGGGGTAAGCGAAGATGATTTAAGAGCTTCTTATCTTTACGCTATTATTAATGCATTTTTCTTCTGGCAAAATGGGAAATTAATGGATGAGGATCGTAGACGCTTTTCGATTACGGACCTAATAGAAATATGGAGACAATCTATTCGTTTTTGTGATGATAGTGCTGCACAACATTCACATGGAACACATGCATTCTATCTTGAAAAAATCCTTCTTTTAATGGAGCAGGTTCGCGCTACATTATTAACACTCGATGAAATATATGCAGTTTATTCTGTAAAGACTGGAGAACCAGCTTTGTTCATAAGTTCAACAAGAAATAAAGATGGTAGCCTTGAGCCAGCTGAAACAATGGTACGTTTAATTCCTGCGGCATATAAAGAGAAAATTACATATCCTGATGAGTTTGTGCTCCGTCGTATTGAAAACGGACCTGATAAAGATGGAATCCAGAATTTCTTAAACGAAGTTATTTTCTTAAATGGAGCTGAAGGAATTGAGTTTATTTCAGATGAAACGTCAATTAATGCAAAAGCGCTAGTAAAATCCCCGGATTTAGAAGGGATGAGAGAGGTTGACAAACCGATAATGAATCCTGAGGTAGTTCGTTGTTTACTAATGCTAGGCCAAATTGGAAATACTACTACATTAGGAAAGAGAGATCGAGATTTCTTATCCAATTTGTATTTAAACCGTTTGACGGAAGCCTTAAAAACAGCACGTTTTATTGTACCTATTAAAGTACAAGGAGAATTACCAAAACCCAACGAAAATGGGGAAACTTCTTTTGCAGAAGATGTGAAGTATGAGTTAGCAATGAAAGAGCTAAAAGACAATAAGAAGGCTGTTCCAATTTTTACAGATTGGAAGAGATTCAATGAAGAGTACGGGGATGGGTGGAGAGGTCTCCTCCAACCGTTGGGAGGTCCATTAATTCCGCATCCTGTCCTTATTAACGGAACGCTATATTTCGAAACAGGTAATGAAACCAAAGATAGTGAATGATTAGGAGTAGGAGAAACAAAATGGGATTATTCGATTTTTTATTTAGAAAGAAGAAACCTGATCCGAGTTTTACTCTGGGTAAGGAAGAAGCAGAATCAATCTGTATTCTTGGAGTAACTAATGTGATTGGTGTTGATGACAACGCTACAGACTTAATTATTGAGGGCTTTGTTCAAGGAACCATCAAAGTAGGTGACGAACTTGTTGTTACAAAGATAAGTTGTTTATCCAAAACGCCTGTAAAAACCGTCATTTTATCCATTTATGTTGATGAAGAGGAGGTTCAAGAAGCCTCAGAAAAAATGGTGAAGGTAAAAGTCAAAGATGGGAATAAACTTGGGATTTATAAAGGTACCATGTTGCATTCGGAAACCGTGACAGATACTCAGGTTTACCATGCTTATCGTTTTACAATGGATATCGCTTTTGTAAGGCAACAAGATGGAATACTCACTGAAGAGGATCGTGAAAAATTGGCCGCTTCAGACATTTCGGAGATTTGGAGTTTATATTGGAAGGCCCATCTTGAAGACTTTGGAAGGGTAAAAGAAATAGAACTGAAGGTGGATCAGAGAAGACGAGATTTCTTTAATTTGATTCGAGAAAAACTATTTTTATTAGATGACATTTATGTAATATACTCACCAATAACGAACGAACCTCATTTGTTTGCTACTGCATCATTAGATGGAAATAAGGGGATAACTGTTTCACATTCACGGGTTTATCTGGTTCCAAGCTCATACATGCATTACCGTAAAGATCTTTATAGGAATGATAAGAGAGCAGAATTTAAACGGATTGAAAACGGACCTGAAAAAGAGGGAATTCGTAATTTTCTAAGAGATTTATTTATATATGATGGAGTAGAAGCGATTCAATATTTCACAGAAGATACGTTTATTTTTGCAAAAGAATTAATGGACCTTCCGAATTATGAAGGGGTAGATGAAGCAGAAATCCCTGTAACGAATCCAGATTTAATGAAGTTTTTGCATCTATCAAGTCAATCGGACGGAATAGAAGATAAAGAAGAAAAGAATATCGGTAAAGCATATTTTTATCTGCTTGCCAGATTTACAAAGACCGCAAAATTTATTGCGCCTATGCAACTTCATGGGTATGACCAACTTCTTGAAGATAACCCGCAAACTGAAATCGAACCTAATATTCCTTTTAATTTAGCGATAAAACAAGGGAAAACAAAAGAGAAGGCCGTTCAAGTGTATACAGATTGGAAGAGACTCCGTAAACACTTTGGTGAAGAGTATAAAGGGTTAGTTGTAACGCTTGATGAATTGTTAAAGGATTATGATGTTGTTATTAATCCTGGCGAATATCCGATAGCTCTATTTATGACAGAAGAATTCTTTAATGCAGTAGATTAAATAGTTATAAGAAAAGCAACTCAAGGAGTTGCTTTTCTCTGGTTTAGTGGTTTATATATTCTCGAAATAAGCTATGATATAATTTAAGTATCAAGTATCAGCTATTGGAAAACGGGAGGAATATGAATGGGATTATTCGATTTTTTATTTGGAAAGAAGAAACAGGCTCCGAGTTTTGCTCTTGGTGTTGTTATTTTTTTTAAGGGAGAGGACAATTCTTCAGACTTAATGGTAGTGGGTTTCGTGAAAGGGACCATAAAAGTTGGGGACGAAATTGTTGTTACAAAGATGAGTTGTGTGACGGAAACCCCTGTGAAAACAACCGTTCTATCACTCATGGTTCCTGAAGGCGAGCTACAAGAAGCTTCAGACAGAATGGTGATGGCAAGAGTCCAAGATGGGGCTAAACTTGATATTTATAAGGGAACGGTGTTGCATTCGGAAAATGCTCCGGATGAACAACGATATAATGCTTATATTGCTGCGCTGGGAAACGCTTTTGTGAATGAACAAGAGTGCAAACTTACTAAAGAGGATTGTGAAAGATTAGCTGCATCAGATATTTCGGAGATTTGGCAATTATACTATAAAGCGCATGCTGAAGAGGCTAAACAATTTGAAGCCAAACAGGTACTATTAAATTATAAAAGACGAGAATTGTATAAACTGATTCGAGAAAAACTATTTTTATTAGATGATGTTTATGTAGTGTATTCAGTAGAAACAGATGAGCCTTATTTGTTTTCTCATGCATCAGAAGATGAGAAGGGCACACTTTCTGTTACAATGCCAATGGCTCGACTGATTCCAAGTTCGTATATCCATAATCTTAAAGAGTCGTTTGGAAAAAATGAGATATTTGATTTTAAACGAATTGAGAATGGGCCTGATAAAGAAGGGATTCGTAATTTCATAAGAGACTTATTTATCTATGATGGAATACGTGGAATTCAATATTGTGGTGAAAAAACAACGATTCTTGCGGAACAACTAGTGGATCTTCCGCGGTATAAAGGGATGGATGAAATAGAAATACCTGTAACGAATCCGAATGTGATCAAGTGGTTATATTTGGCACGTCAATTGGGTAAACTGAATACGAAAGATAAAAAAAGACTAAGCCAAGTCTATTTATATGAGTTTTATGAAGCTTTAAAAACAGCAAAATTTATTGCGCCAATGAGGCTTCATGGATATGACCAACTTCTAGAAGATAACCCGCAAACGGACGTAGTACCTAATATTCCTTTTGATTTAGTAATGCAACCAGGAGATACGAAAGAGTTGACACTCAAAGTGTATACGGACTGGAAAAGACTTCGTAAGCACCATGGAGAAGATTGTAAAGCATTAATTGTGACGCTTGATGAACCATTAGCATTTCATGATGTTGTTATTAATCCGGGAGACCATCCGATGGCAGCTGCTACGATTACGGAAGAATGGTATAATGAAGTGAAGAGGAAAACAGACAGTATAAGAAAAGCAACCCCTTGAGTTGCTTTTCTCTGGTTAGAAGTCTCTTTAAGTGTATAAAAGAAGTCTTTTTTCAGTAACAAACTAAAACAATTCAAGGAATGATAAAATTTTTTTCAAAAACGTTAGAATTTCTTAACTTTATAGTTGATTTTTAAAAAGAAAAGCGCTATTATACTTGTATCTCTTGCTCTGTAATTGATTTTGCACGGCAATTGATGTTCGACTAACGTTAACTTTCGCAGTGATTTCACCGAAGGCTAGCGTTTTTTTTGTGTAAAATTAGGAAACTTTGTGAAAAAAGAGAAGTATAGTACAATAGTTAGGAAGAATGGAGAGGAGGATTTAGATGGATACAGCAGGTTTAAAACAGAAGATTATTGCTAAAAGCAAAGAGCTGGGCATTGATAAGATTGGTTTTGCTTCTGCCGAGCCTTTTACGCACTTAGAAGAGAGCATGCGTCGTTCCAAAGAACTCGGTCATACGACAGGGTTCGAGCATCCAGTGTTAGAAGAGCGTATTTATCCAGAAAAAATCTTCGATACTCCAAAAACAATTATTTCCATTGCGCTGGCATATCCAACACTTCCAAAAAATAAGCCGGAACGTGTGAAGGGAGAGCGACGCGGAGCTTTTGCACGGGCTTCGTGGGGGGAAGATTATCACTTTATTCTTTCAAGACGCATGGAAGCATTAATCAATTATATTAAAGAAGAAGTTCAAGACGATGATTCCCGCTTTAAGCCAATGGTCGACACGGGCGAATTAATCGATGTCCGGGTGGCCGAGCGTGCAGGAATTGGTTTTGTCGGCAAAAACGGCCTTTTAATCACTAAGGAATTTGGCTCATATGTCTACTTAGGTGAGCTGATTACGAATATCGAGTTTCCAACCGATGAAATGGTGGATTACGGATGCGGCGATTGTACGCGTTGTGTGGATTTCTGTCCAACAGGGGCGCTACTGGGCGACGGGCGTATGAATGCTATGCGCTGCCTATCCTATCAGACGCAGACGAAAGGCTTTATGCCGCAAGAGTTTCGTAAAAAAATCGGCCATGTGATTTATGGCTGTGATATTTGCCAGCAAGTGTGTCCGTACAATAAAGGAAAAGATTTCCATTTGCACCCAGAGATGGAACCATCTGTTGAAGAGACACATCCACTCTTAAAGCCGCTTGTGACGATTTCGAACAAAGAGTTTAAGGAACGTTTTGGACAAATGGCGGGGTCGTGGCGTGGAAAGAAACCGTTGCAGAGAAATGCGATTATCGCCTTAGCGAATTACCGCGATAAATCGGCAGTTCCGCTCTTACTTCGCGTTATGAAAGAAGATATGCGTCCCGTGATGAAGGGGACAGCTGCTTGGGCAGTGGCAGAAATCGTGAACGAATCGAACCAAGAAATGATCGATTATTTTAACGAGCAAAAAGAAGCCGCAGTGAAGAAGAGAGACTCTCTGGAAAATCCAACCAAGGAAGATATCGAGTTAATCGAAGAATTAGAAAAAGCAATTGTAGTTTTACAAGAAAAATATAGAGAAGAGGCAAACAAATGACGGTAAATCATATCGTATTATTTGAACCACAAATTCCGGCCAATACGGGGAATATTGCAAGAACCTGTGCAGCGACAAATTCGCCACTGCACTTAATTGAACCGCTTGGATTCTCAACAGATGATAAGCATTTGAAGCGTGCGGGGCTAGATTATTGGCATGATGTCGATATTACGTATCACAAATCGCTGGAAGCGTTCCTCGACTATTTAGGAGAGCGTCCTTTATATTTGATTACAAAATTCGCCAACCACACCTATGATGAGGTGGATTTAGCCCGCGATGAGGAGCAATTCTTCATGTTCGGGAAAGAGACAACAGGCCTTCCTGAAGAATTTATGCGCGAAAACGAAGAGAAATGCTTGCGTCTTCCGATGAACGATACGCATGTGCGTTCATTGAACTTGTCGAATACGGCAGCGATTGTTGTATACGAAGCACTTCGCCAGCAATGTTTTGCAGGGCTTGAACTGGTGCATACGTATGACCACGATAAATTAAAGTAGGTGAGTAAATGGATCAGTCCTTATATTTATGTATTGTTTACGCCATTTGTGCGATTGCCTTTGTGATTTTGGCGGTGGTTTCAAAACCACTGTATGCGATCTGTGCAGTCTTATTTGCCATCTCGTCAGTAGTGCAAGGTGTTCGCTATTTTAAAAAGAAGTAAAATTGCAAATTCGTACTGATTATGGTACAGTGGATGACAGTTAAATAGCAAAATTGATGAAAAAGAGAGTAGTTTTTAACCGAATGTATTAGCGAGTTGGAAGGGTGAAAGCCAACCATTCATTAAAAATGAACCGCACTTTTGAAATGATTATTTGAAATGTAGGATAATCCGGATTCGCCGTTACCGAGTAAAGTGGCTCAATTTGAGCAAGCAGAGTGGTACCACGGGAATTCTCGTCTCTATATGACTGTCGTCGTATAGGGATTTTTTTGTATAAATGGATATCCGAGTATAAAAACCAAAGAAAAGGAGAACAAAGATGAATTATAAGAAAATTGTTGCAGAACAAATCGCAAAAACAGTCGGCGAGCATTTAAGCGTTGACGAAATCGTATCAATGATTGAAGTGCCTAAATACGCGAACCAAGGGGACCTAGCTTTCCCTGCATTTACACTTGCAAAAGTATTACGTAAAGCACCGCAAGCTATCGCGACAGAAATCGTGGAAGCCGTTAGTGATAAACACATCGAACGCGCAGAGGCAATGGGACCATACGCGAACTTCTTCTTAGAACGTAGCGCTTTTGCCGATGAAGTCTTAAAAGAAGTCTTAGAACTTGGAGAACATTACGGTGACTGGGATTACGGTCAAGGTCGTAAAGTGGTTATCGATATGTCTTCACCTAATATCGCGAAACCAATGTCAATGGGACATTTACGTTCAACGGTTATTGGGAACGCGATTGCGAACCTTGAGAAAAAAGTGGGCTATGAACCAATTCGTATCAACCACTTAGGAGACTGGGGAACACAATTCGGGAAACTGATCGAAGCGTACAAATTATGGGGTAGCGAAGAGCTTGTAAAAGCTGATCCAATCGCAGAACTCATTAAATTATACGTTCGTTTCCACGAAGAAGCAGAACTAGACCCAACGCTCGATGATAAAGGTCGTGCATGGTTCAAAAAACTAGAAGATGGAGATGCAGAAGCGGTTCGTCTATGGGAATGGTTCAGAAGTGAATCATTGAAAGAATTCAACCGCGTGTATGACTTACTCGGCGTGACTTTTGATTCATATAACGGAGAAGCGTTCTATAACGACAAGATGGACGTTGTGGTCGACATGCTTGAAGATGCAAACTTACTAAAAGTGGATAATGGTGCGACAATCGTAGACCTTGAAAAATATGATTTACCACCAGCGTTGATTAAAAAATCAGACGGCGCAACACTATACATGACACGTGACTTAGCAGCCGCAAACTACCGTAAGAATACTTACGATTTCGCAAAATGTATTTACGTGGTAGGGATGGAACAATCAAACCACTTCAAACAATTAAAAGCAGTCTTAAAAGAATTAAACTTACCTTGGTCTGAAAATATCGTGCATATTCCATTCGGACTAATCACATTGAACGGTAAGAAATTATCGACTCGTAAAGGAAAAATCATCCTTCTTGAAGGCGTGTTAAAAGAAGCGACAGAACTTGCTTTGAAACAAATCGAAGCAAAAAATCCATCGCTTGAAAACAAAGAAGCTGTGGCACACGCTGTTGGGGTGGGTGCGGTAATTTTCCACGACTTGAAGAACGACCGTACAAACAATTTCGACTTTGCGCTTGAAGAAGTGGTACAATTTGAAGGTGAAACAGGACCGTACGTACAATATACACATGCTCGTGCGATGAGTATTTTGCGTAAAGCCAACCATACTGTCGATACACAAGCGGCCTTCTCATTAACAGACGATGATGCCTGGGAAGTATTGAAACTGATTGAAAACTATCCAAACGTTGTACGTTTTGCTGAAGAAAAATGCGAACCATCTGCAATTGCAAAATTCGTTATCAATTTAGCACAAGCGTTTAATAAATATTACGCACATACAAAAGTACTCGTTGAAGATGAAGCCTTCAACAGCCGTATCGCTTTAGTACAAACAACAGCAAGCCTTCTAAAACAAGGCCTAGCGCTTCTTGGCGTGGCTGCTCCAGATGAAATGTAGTCATTGACATCAAGTAGGATAAGCCTTATACTTAATGCACATATAGAAGCAATGAACAAGCGCAGTAGTGGTTGTCCACGGGAGAAGAAGAGAATTGTCGGTCGGTGCAAGACAATCCCCCACATCCGCGAAGTACACTTGGGAGCGATCCGTAAGGACGTCTCATCCGCGATAAGGATGCTCGAGTGGATGATGCCTGGCATCGTCAACAAGGGTGGTAACACGGTGAAAATCGTCCCTAATAGTCTTTTTTGGCTATTAGGGATTTTTTATTTACAAGAAAGAAGGGGAGAAACAAGATGAACATTATCGATGATTTAGAATGGCGCGGCGCCATCAACCAAATGACAGATGAAGAAGGCTTACGTGCCTTAACCAGCGAAAAGGCTGTATCACTCTACTGTGGCGTAGACCCAACTGGAGATAGCATGCACATTGGACACTTAATTCCATTTATGATTCTTCGTCGTTTCCAATTAGCAGGACATAAACCAGTTATTTTGATTGGTGGGGCAACAGGATCAATCGGAGATCCAAGTGGTCGTACAAGCGAACGTGTGCTTCAATCAATGGAACAAGTTCAACACAATGTCGAAAAATTGACAGCGCAAATGAAAAAATTATTCTTCACAACAGATGAAGACCAAGCGACATTACGCCTTGTAAACAACTACGATTGGACAAAAGATTTATCATTATTAGACTTCTTACGTGACTACGGAAAGCATTTCAACTTGAACACCATGCTTGCTAAAGACGTGGTCGCAAGCCGTTTAGAAGTGGGGATTTCATTTACAGAATTCTCATACCAAATCCTACAATCAATGGACTTCTTACATTTATTCAAGACAGAAGACGTGCAAGTTCAAATCGGTGGTGCGGACCAATGGGGGAACATCACTTCAGGTCTTGAATTAATCCGTAAAGTAGAAGGCGCAGAGTCTCGTGCTTATGGGCTAACCATTCCATTGATGTTAAAATCAGACGGCACAAAATTCGGGAAATCAGCTGGTGGCGCTGTATGGCTAGACCCTGAAAAGACAACTCCATACGAATTCTACCAATTCTGGTTAAACCAAGATGACCGCGACGTGATTAAATACATCAAGTACTTCACATTCTTAGACCGCGAAGAAATCGAAGTGCTCGAAGAAAAAGTAGCTACAGAACCACATAAACGTGAAGCGCAAATCCGCCTTGCTGAAGAAGTCACTCGCTTCGTTCACGGCGAAAAAGCCCTAGAAGATGCGAAGAAAATTACAAACGCGCTCTTCACAGGAAACGTACAACAATTAACAGCCGACGAAATCGAACAAGGCTTCAAAAACATGCCAACATTTGAAAGTTCAAAAGAACCTCAAAATCTAGCGACATGGCTTGTTGACCTTGGCATTGAACCTTCAAGAAGACAATCACGCGAAGATATTCAAAACGGCGCGATTTCTATCAACGGGGAAAAAGTAACCGACCTCGAATTCGAATGGACGAAAGAACAATCTTTTGAAGAACGCTTTGTTATCGTCCGCCGCGGTAAGAAAAAATACTTCTTAGTAGTGTTGAAATAATAAAACGACGGATGATTCCTGCGAATTGCAGCGGATTTATTTATCATCACTGTAACGTTGCATCAGCGCAAGCCTTGGTCTTGCGCCTTAAAAGCCTCAAAGAGGGCGTACGGATTATAAATCCTACGCCCTCTTATTCGTTTTTATGCTCTACCACGTTACTGTGATGATAAAATCCGCAGTATTCTCCAGAATCATCCTGCGCCTGTTATATATAAAGTCACTTAGAAAATTATTCTTAACTAACCTGACGATAACAAGCAGTTCACAAAGTTGAAAATTAAAAAAGTTTTTAAATAGATTTTTGAATCCTCTATAAACGCCTACACAATCATATTTCAAAAGCAAATGTAAAAAACACAATATGACATATACGTTATATTGCAAAATAACTTTTTGGTCAAAAGCCCGAATTTGTTGGCTCCAAAACTCATGATTTAGTGAGTGCATTTCGAATGCAAAAGCTCGGCACTTTTCCATTTAAAACTGCAGCTGCTTAACCCATAGAAGCTCAGGCTATTTTACGTAAGATTCTTTCAATGTGGTAACCTTGCTTGAGAAGATGGAATTGGATTTAGATTTCGGAAAGTATATGGCTTCAATAGTGACAGTAACGTGTATAGTATTAAAACGAATAAGAGGGCGTAGGATTTGTAATCCGTACGCCCTCTTTGAGGCTTTAAAGGTGAGAGACTTTGGCTCGAACCGGTACAACGTTAGCGTCACTATGATGATAGCCATAAGGCTTTTCCGAGATTCCCTTTTTTATTTATACTTTCTCCACGGTTACCGCATTGAAAATAGTATCGAAGTTATCCATGTTTATAAAGCCTGTTTGAGCTTCCATGGCATTGAGCGTACCTGCAGTCACTGCCGTTTTCAAAATGGATTCAACACTTTCGCCTTTTGCAATCGCATGCGCTAACCCAGCAATCGTTGAGTCTCCAGAGCCAACAGGATTCACGGCGTTGACTTTGGGGATATTCACCTGGTAAAACGCTCCATCATGTTTTGCAAGTGCGCCTTTTGATCCAAGCGAAACAACCACCCAATCCACCCCTTCAAATAACGGAGAGTTCAATTGCTCCTTCAATTCTTCAACCGTTGTCGCTTCAGGAACCCCTAATAGCCCAGCGAGTTCTTCTTGGTTTGGCTTAATTAAGACCGGCTTAGTAGCAGCTTCGAGTGCAATCTTTAATGTCTTTCCAGAAGTGTCTAAAAGCACAGGAATTCCGACTGCGCCAGCTTTTTCAATAATCGTTGCGTATAAGTCATCGTCCATTCCACTAGGTAAGCTACCAGAAATCGTGATAAAATCGACTTCTTTTAATAAGGTTTCGAAGTGGGCGAGGAAACCTGCTTGTTCTTCTGGTGTAATGGTAGGACCGGCCTCTAGGATTTCGGTTTGAAGGCCTTCATGTAGGATGGCAATACAATTACGAGTTTCCGATTGGATAGGGTAGAAGTTGTTTTCTAAGGCAACCTCATCCAATTTTTCTTTAATAAAAGCACCGATGTGGCCGCCTAGTAAACCTGTTGCTAGCACTGGAGAACCGAGTTGCTTTAAAACACGACTTACGTTGAGGCCTTTTCCACCAGGTGTTTTACTAACCTTTTGAGTACGATTCACCGTATCCATCTTTAATGTTTCGACCGTATACCCAATATCTACCGCCGGATTCATTGTTAATGTTAATATCATAAAAATAGCTCCCTTCTATTTTCAATTGGATACGTTAAATATACCATATTTCCTCTTTTTTGAGGGCTAAAGTTTGGTTTGTTACAAAACTTTTTGAAGATAAATGTACCGATTTAAAAGGAATTACATGTTTTCCTTGAATCCTTCTATAAAAAAAGACAAATAATTCTGTAATATTTTATAAATTTCTCCTTTTTTTGTATCAAAAAGGTCAGCTAATCGTTTTATGTTACAGCTTTGTTACAAGGTATTGTCAATTCAAAGAAAATCAACATCAGACTAAAGTCCTATGGTATTATAGTACCAAGTTAAGTTTTATTTAAGCCGAATCGGCTACTTCGAATATATAATTGATTTTTTATTGGAACTATTGGAGGGACTCACTTGAAGAAACGTTTATTAACAGTATTAGTAACAGGAACAGTATTAACATTAGGAGCTTTAGCACCAAAAGTTAGTGCGCAAGACTTTGATTCACAAATCAACTCAGTTAATTCAACAATTGCAAATATCAATGATAAAAAAGCTGCAGTTAATGCAACAATTGATTCATTAGTATCTGAATTATCAGGAGTACAAACTAAGATTGATGCTACTCAAGCTCAGAAAGCTGAAGCTCAAGCAGCGATTGACTCATTAAAATCAGAAATTTCTAAATTAGAAAAAGTAATTGCTGAACGTAACGAACGTTTAGAAGAACAAGCTCGTGCAGTACAAACAAACGGAGCTCGTTCATATGTTGACTTCTTATTAAATGCAGAAAACTTATCAGATATCGTTAACCGTATCGGTGTTGTTATGGATTTAATCGGTGCTAACCGTGATTTAATGCAACAACAAGCAGAAGATAAGAAACAAGTAGAAGCTAAAGAAGAGCAACAACAAGCTAAATTAGCTGAACAACAAAAAGCTGAGGAAGAATTACAAGGCTTACAAACAAAATTAAATGAAACTTTTGACAAAAATAAAGTTTTATTAGCAAACTTATCTCAAGAAGAATTAGCTGAAATCTCAAAACGTGATGGATTAGTAGCAGAAAAAGAAGCTTTCCAAAAACGTTTAGCTGAAGAAAAAGCAAAAGCAGAAGCTGAAGCAGCACGTATTGCAGAAGCATCTCGTCAAGCTTTAGCAGCAGAAGCAGCAAAAGCAGCTGAAACAGTTGCAGCAGCAACTTCAACTCCAGCTCCAGCAGCTTCAAATACTCAAGCACAAACAACAGCAGCAGCTCCAGCAGCACAAGCAACAGCGGCTCCTGCAGCAACAAAACAATCTTCTAGCTATACTTATACAGCTGGCGGAGGATTCCCAGCGGTTGACCCAAGTTACCGTGCAGCTTTAAACGGTGGATACTTCGGACAATGTACTTACTACGTATTCAACCGTATGGCACAAGTTGGAACACCAATCGGACATAGCATGATGGGTAACGCGGCTGAGTGGCCAGCATATGCTCGTAGCTATGGATACTCAGTATCTAACTCACCATCAGCTGGTTCAGCAATCGTATTCCAACAAGGTTTAGCAGGTGCTGACCCAACTTACGGACACGTAGCATTCGTAGAAGCAGTTAACGCAGATGGTTCATTATACATCTCTGAAATGAACGTACAAGGATTAAACGTAATCTCTTACCGTACAATCTCAGCAAGCGTTGCAGCTCGCGCAACTTACATCCGTTTCTAATAGAAATTAAAAGAGCCGTCTCCTGAAAAGGAGGCGGTTTTTGTTTGCACTATTTGGCCCAACACACTTCAAGTATAATTTGACATCCTACACTAGATTTTCTATGATAACAATAAGTCGCAATAAAGGAGTATAAAATGAAGAAAATAATTAAATTATCGATTGTATTATTAGGAGCATTTTTTGTTTTATTAGGATGCCGGTCTGAAAGTAAAGCGGAATTTGCCTTAGAAGTTTCTATTTCTAAGCAAAAAGTAACGTACATGTACGACCAGGAAAAAGATTCGGTTTCCTCACTAACGTTTAACATCAGCTATGATATTTCTAAGAACAAGGAGTACGAAGAAAAGGCACGTAGACAACGTGAGAAAATCGTAAAAGAAATGGATGGAATTGATGGAATTAAAGTCACTCAATCGGATAGTGAAAAGGAAATCGCATTTACTGTTGATGTTGACCTTAAGAAGTTCAAATATGATGATGAAGAGAGTCGTTCGAAAGCACCAGCACTCTATAGCAGTGTTCATTCAGCTTTGGTGAAGAAAAATGATCGTTACAGTTTCGAAGAATCCAAGAAAAAGATTTTAGAAGAAGGATTTAAAGAAGTAAAATAGATTTCTAAAAAATTGGATGCCAATCACTGGCATCCAATTTGTTTAGTTGGGAAAAGTTTTTAAAACTTTTATAAGCAGGGAGATTGCGCAATGATACAGGAAGTGCTACAATCAACCTATAAAATAACATTTTCGGGGCAAGGTGAAATTCCTGACCGGTGGTATAGTCCACGAGCCGCTTGGCATGATCTGGTGTGATTCCAGAACCGATAGTATAGTCTAGATGTGAGAAAATGGCACTATTTCAACGAGTCTATTTGACGAGCAGTATTGGAAGGTCCATTTCAATACTGCTTTTTTATTGGAATTAGGTGAAAAGTGCAATTTCCTTCGCCCTAAGAAGGAGGATGTACGATGAGTACAGATGTAAAAAAGTCGACAGGAACAGCGACTAAAAAAATTGTTCTAGTAGGTGTTTTTGGTGCCATCAGTACCGTTTTAATGTTTCTATCTTTTAACGTACCGTTTATTCCAACCTTTGTGAAGTTGGATTTTTCAGACTTACCGGTATTGTTGGGGGGATATATTTTAGGTCCAGTTTATGGAAGTTTTATCGCCATTATCAAGATATTATTGAATTTTGTCTATAATGGGTCGATGACATATGGAATTGGGGAAACGGTGAACTTAATAGGAAGTTTAAGCTTTATGTTACCGGCAGTAATTTTATATCAACGAAATCGTAATTTTAAAACTGCAATTATGAGTTTAATCGTTGGGACGATTGCCGCTACAGTTGTCTTATTAACTGCAAATTATTTTGTGATGTTTCCTTTATATGCGACTGCTATGAATTTTCCAATGGAAAAAATTGTAGCAGCAGCTCATGCACTTAACCCTTATGTAACAGACTTAGCTTCATTAATGACGTTTGCATTATTGCCATTTAATATCATTAAATTTGGGCTAAATAGTATTCTTGCATTATTCCTATATAAACGTCTTGCAAAAGCATTAAAATTTGAACATTAAACAAGAGCCAGGGACTGCCCTGGCTTTTTTATTTTGGGAAAAATTTTCCTATATAATATAGAAGAAAAGTGATATCGGATTCCAAAGGGTATGCTTAGTTTCAATAGCAATCTGATCTAAAATGAGGTAGGATAGATAAGAATGAGGTGAAACAATGAAAGGAAAAACATGGACCCGGTTGCAACAGTTCATCGTTGCAATCAGCGCTATTCTCATGGGAATGAGCGGTTATTTAACTATTACACAAGGAACATTATTTGGACTAGCAGCACCGACCGTTTCCATTCTGTCCATCTTCTTTAGCAGTCTTCTGCTTTGGCTCTTTGTCGCAACGGATTGGCCAAGCGTTCTCTGCTATGTACTATTAGGAATCGGGATGCTTCCAGGAGTGTCTTATGGGCAGATTTTTAATCTGTCGTTTGGGAATACGACTTTTGTATTCCTATTATTTACATTTTTAATGACCTATGCTTTGGAGCAAACTCCGGCTCTTCGAAGATTTGTTGCAAAGGCCTTGGGAAGTTCTTTTGCTGGGAAAACACCTTGGCATTTTATCGGAGCTTTCTATACAAGTGTCTTATTTATTAGTCTTTTTATTTCACCGACGATTCTCTTTATGATTGTTTTTCCAATTTATGAAGAGATGATGGCTCTGTTAGGATTTAAAAAAGGAGATAGAGAAGCTTCCATTTTATTAATTGTTCTATTTTCGACAATTGCCATCGGAACTGCGATGACACCAATCAATCACGTCTTTTCAGTAACGGCGATGGCACTCTATAAGACGTCAACGGGAATTGCAATTTCCAACGCGCAATATATGATGATTGGAATTCCAGCCGGACTCGTGCTCTTTATCGCGATGGGAGTTGTTCTTAGAACTATTTGGCGAGTGGATTTATCCCAAGTGGAAATGAAACAAATGACTTCGCTAGAAAATTTACCACCGAAAAATAGACGTGAGAAAGCAACGGTTCTTATTTTTATGAGTGTTGTTCTTCTATGGGTTCTTCCAGAACTAATCGGAGGACTACTACCTGACGTGGCTACTTTCTTAAAAGGCGCTGGAATGGCATTTCCTCCGATGGTTGGAGTAATTCTTTTAGCGATTCTATCATTTGAAGGGAAACCACTCCTCTCCATTCAAGAAGGCCTACAAAAGGGGGTCTATTGGCCAAGTATGTTCTTGGTGGGAGCAACATTGAGTATGGGCACCTTAATTACGAAACCTGAATTTGGGGTGATTAGCTTACTCGAAAGCTCGTTAGTGCCTTTATTTGCGACACTTTCGCCACTATTGGTTGTGATTATCTTTGTATTGTGGGCAGGATTTCAAACAAATGTCTCTTCAAACTTAGTCACTGTTTCAGTTGTAACAACGGTGTTAACGACTGTTTATGCTACAGGATCGATTGAAGTTCAAGCGGGAACGATTGCCTGCCTGATTGGGTTCATGGCGAGCCTAGCGTTTATGACACCACCATCAATGCCTTATGTGGCCATTTCGGTTGGTTCTGGATGGACGAACGCAAAAGATGCGTTTCTTTATGGGGGAGTTTTATTCTTGCTTAGTGCGATAAGCGCCGTTGCTATCGGCTATCCATTAGGAGTCTTTTTTGGAATTTAGGAGGTTTTAGATGTTAGACAAACAACGTGCAGAAATTGATGCCATCGACCGCGAAATCGTCTCTCTTTTTGAAAGACGGATGCAAGTCGTTATGGATGTTGCTCGAATTAAAAAGGAAAATGAGATGGCCATTTTCGATGCCAGTCGTGAAAAAGAAGTGATTGCAAAAGTGCAATCGTATTTGACGGACGAAGGATTAAAAGAAGAACTTCGTGAAGTTTATGAGACTTTAATGAAAGTCTCCAAAGACTATCAAAAAATACAAATGGATGAATAGAATTTGTTTATTTTAGGTTGTAGAGAAGGGCTCATAGAATGAAGTGCACCCCAAAAGTTAGACACAAAATCTAACTTTTGGGGTGTTTTTATTATGAAATTAACTTATGAAGATAAAGTTCAGATTTATGAACTCAGGAAACAAGGTTTTAGCTACTCAAAACTTTCAGATATGTTTGATATACAGAAGTCAAATCTTAAATACATGATCAAATTGATTGATCGTTATGGGTTAGAGATAGTTAAAAAAAGGAAAAAGAATTATTATTCTCCTGAATTAAAACAAGAAATGATTGATAAAGTCCTACATGAAGGCTGGTCTCAAGGAGAAGTTTCTCTCGAATATCGTCTTCCAAATCATGGTATGCTTTCTAACTGGCTCGCACAATACAAGAAAAATAAGTATACT
>NZ_KV790866.1:0-129804 GCF_001807725.1 Granulicatella sp. HMSC31F03
AATTCTTCATCAACACTATTTGACAAAGAGCCATAAAGATATCTATTTTACTTTTGTGAAAAACTCACGAACTAAAGGTGCAAAGCTATAAGCTAAAGCAGCAAAACCAATTACAAGGAAAAATGATAAGACAGGCACCGTTTGATAGATAAAGAATAAGGTTGAAGCTACTAAAACTGCAGCCATAATAAAAGCCTGAATCGGCAATACAATAATTAATAAGTAACTATTCTTTACTAATCGTTTAATCGGACTGAAATATCTTGTCGTCATTGCAAGACCAATAATTGAAGCTACAATAGTTGCAACTAAAATCAACGCTGATAACACAAATAACATAAACCCGATAATTCTCAATAAATCAACGTTATTATTCGCAAAATTCCAGTAGAATTGAGCCATATATACCATAGCAGCGATTAAAACTAAATACACAATCCATAAGACCATCTTTTTAGTGATATCACGCTTAAATTCATTCCAGAAAGGTTTGATAATAGTTCGATTTTCATCCTCAGAAAGTTTAAGTGTTGTATGAATTAAGGCAGAAATTGCTGGACCAATCGTAACAACAGGTATACATAGAACGATAAATAATAGATTTAATAAAATAAAATCAGCAACTAATGTAGCAAAATGCCAAAACTTGCTGTCTTGATTATATTGCATGAGAGACCATCCTTAATAATTAATTACTTTAATAGTATACGTTGAGGGGCTTTAAAATGCAATGATGTTTCTTTATTCTATTTCAAATAAATAATTAGGTTTACATAATATATATTATACTAAGTTGTTCATCAGAAAGTTAATATATCCTCCATCATCAACAAAATACGCTCAGCATTTTTAAGAAACACTGAGCCCATAACGTTATATAGCTTTTAATGTATCGATATCTATATTCTTATTGATTGATAATAAACATAGAACTTTTTTTGTAACTTTTTTGTTACAACTAATGCTTAATGCATCGGCGTATATATTCAATTGGTCCTTATATTTACGGACAATGCTTTGAATTCCTTCTATAGAATCTACGACAAAATCTGTCTTATAGTCAAATACAATAATCTCATCGTCTAACTCGACATATCCATCGATAATACCGTGAATCATCATCAAATCATTTGTCTGAATCGATTTGAAGAATTTGCTAGCTTCAAGTACATATGAAAATGCTTGCTCACGGACTAATGCATGTGAATTTTGAACAATCCATTGACCAAATGTTGATTGGAAGAATTCGAACGCTTGTGTCACTGGAACTTTTGCAGCAACTTCTGGTGTAATTTCATTGGATTCCACTAAACTTCTAAGTATTTGTTCTAACGAATCTATTGTAATGGTACTTGAAAAGTCAACTTTCTGCATTAATAGGTGAAGAGCGCTACCTCTTTGAGCTCCAGAAACAGTTGTTGAACTAGTTTCCATAAAGCGTGGTTGTTCCAATGTAGGAGAGAGATAAATGGCTCTTCTCCCCTCTTCTATCAAGCTATTTTGCGATAATTCTTCGATGATTGGATCTTCAAGTACACGTTTTAATTCAGACACACTTTGATAGCTTGTTGTCTTGCTTTCAACGTCAAACTGGTAATCTTGTTGAATGGTTTTTAGAATTCTTTGAACTCGACTCTTCAATTCACCCGGAGAATTGGCTTCATTATAATATTCATGCCAATCTTCTTGGAAGACTTCCTTATCACTGATTTCATGGATATAGTGTTTGCTATTAGATACAATATCCGCCTTAGCAACAATTTCAGGAGTAATCTTGTATTGTTCGCGAATCGCACTCAGTAGCATCCAATTAAGGAATGTACTGCTTTTGAATCGTGCTTGATACGGTAAAATTTCACTAGATTCGTTTGTTAAAAAAGCATATTTCTTCTTAAATGACTCGTAGTTTTTAAGCGTACCTACAATAATTAGCTTTTCACGTGCACGGGTCATTGCTACATACAATTTACGCATTTCTTCGGATAACAATTTCTTTTTCTCGAAGTTTCTTGTGGCTACAGCTTGTACAGTTGGATACGTAATACGAGTATTTAAGTCAAAGTAATTTGTACCTACACCAATCTCATCAGAGCACATAATAGATGCTTTTAAGTCTTGCATGTTAAATTTACGATTCGTATCGATTAAGAATACGACTGGGAATTCCAACCCTTTACTTGCGTGAATCGTCATCACTTGAACAGCATTTGAATCCGTTGCAATTGGCGCTTCATCTAGATCTTTTTCTTTCTTTTGAAGAGCTTCAATGAAGCGAATAAAGTTACGAACGCCCTTAAAACTGCTGGATTCATATTGATGGGCATGTTCATATAATGCATGCAAGTTTACAGCTCTTTGCGTACCATTGGACTGTCCATGAACATATTCCAAATAATGAGTATCCATATAAATTTCCCAAATTAACTGAGCAATCGATTCGTTATTAGCGCTGTCTCTCCATTTATTTAATAATGTTAAAAAGCCTTCAAGACGTTCTTTAAGCGCTAATTGTTGCTTAGAATCATAATAGTCTACGTCCTTGAGTTTAAAATCAGAAATAAATTGACAAACAGCTTCATAGTAACTTGTATTTTTGGATGTTGTACGAATATGAGCTAATGCGATTTCGTCTAATCCAACAAGTCCAGAACGCAATACAGCAACTAATGGAATATCTTGTAATGGATTATCAATCACTTTTAGTAAAGAAACCATTGTCGTAATTTCAGTACGTTTAAAGTACGATTGCGCCTTTTGAACGTTCACTGGAATCCCATATGCTGCAAAAATAGATTCGATTTTATCATTATTACTCTTTGTAGATGAAAGGATGGCGAAGTCTCCATAATTTACTGGACGTTTGGCATCCGCGTTATCATTCATCACTTCAAAAGGAGTATGAATCATCTCTTGAATGCGTTGAGCGACATAATGAATCTCATTTTCTACCTTTTCGAACCCTTCAGCATCTTCTAAATCGTCCGTGCTTTCATCTAAATCCACATCTTCAATTAAAATAATTTCACTGGATTTATCATCATCTTGAGAATATGAAAGATTCCCTGTTTTTAATGCAGCGACATCGTCATATTCCACTTGTCCCAACTCTTTATTCATAATTTGTTGGAAAACTTTATTCGTAAAGGAAAGAACTTCATCTCTAGAACGGAAATTCTCTGCTAGGACGATTCTCTCCCCACTCTTTCCTTCGGCATACGCTTCGTATTTTTCGCGGAAAAGAGACGGGTCTGCTAGTCGGAAGCCGTAAATAGATTGTTTCACGTCACCTACCATAAAACGGTTAACAGGCTTACTTACGAGCTCTAAAATCGCTTCTTGGACACGGTTAACGTCTTGATACTCATCTACCATGACTTCTTTAAAGTGATTTTGATAGTATTCTGAAGCAATCTTTAACCCATTTTGATCCAATTTCGTCAAAATTCTCAAAGTATCATGCTCTAAATCTGAGAAATCGAGCTTGTTTAACTGATGCTTTTCATCCTGGAAACGGTCATAGAACATCACTGCAATATCTGATAGCTTCGATAGAATTCGATTCACTTTCGTCAATTGTTGAAGCTGAACTTCTGGCGAAATCACAAAGTAATCCTCTTTGATCTTTTGGAAGTCTTTTTTCAAACCTTCACGAATCGCTTTAATCTCATCTAGGCTTTCTTTAACGGTTTCATCCACTTTAGCTGTAGACCAGTTCTTAAATTTTCTATCTTCGAATGTTTGATACGCAAAAACATAGGATTCTTCTTGGATATGTACCAGAACAGCTTTAACAAAATCTAAATCATCTTCTAAAACTGCTTGATGCTTCGGTGCTCCAAGAAGTTCAATTTCTTTAAGAAGTTGATTATATTGAGCGATGAGATAAGTTAATTCTTCAATGAGTGCCGGTTTCACGTATGTTTTAACAAAAGGTGTTGAAGCATAATCAGTTCCTACAGCATAGTTCTGCGTTAAATTCGATAACCATGTTTTAGGTTCTCTTTTTGAACGAGAATATTGATATAGATGGTAAACAGTATTAGTAATGCCATCGTCAGAGCGATCGTTTGAGAATGTTGCAAATACTTCTTCATATTCTGGTTGTTCAAGAAGCTCTTCTTCCAACGCTCTCCAGACCTTTTCTTGCAATAGTTGCCCTTCAATTTCATCCATCATCGTAAATACGGGGTCAATCCCTGCTAAATAGAAATAACGACGAATCACCTTCATACAGAAACTATGGATTGTTGAAATCATAGCAGACGGAATCAGTTGTAATTGTTTAGAGAAACGTTGCTGAAGAACTTCATCCGTTGATTTTTCAATCGCTTCTTCTAATTTAGAACGAAGACGCTCCTTCATTTCTTTTGCTGCAAGTTCTGTAAAGGTTACAACTAGCAACTCATTAATGTCGATCCCCTCTTGGATATGCATGAGAATCCGTTCTACAAGAACTTTTGTTTTCCCTGAACCAGCTGAGGCAGAAACAAGAAGATTGTTCCCACGAGTAGCTATCGCTTTCCATTGATCAGGGGTTGCTTGTAATCCTTTTGGTTTCTCTGGAATCATTCTTCTGTCTCTCCTTTCTTCTCTTGTAATTCGTCTTGAATAAATGTAATTCCCTCTTCTTTTTCAAATTTAGGAAGAGTACGATATCTATTTTCTGGTTTTGTAGCATCGAACTGTGCAATACTACTAAATTTACCGGATACAGAATCTGCATATTGTTTAAAGTCCTCGTAAGGAGCTAGTGTGATATCCCCAGATAGGATTCCTTTACCTGCTTCTTGAATCTTTTCCCATACGAAATCTTTGAATAACTTCAATTCTTCTGTCGTATAAACACCATTTTTATAAGTTGCACTAATGCCTCCGTCTTTCTTAAGAGCAACATTCAAGACATTCGACTTACTCGTCTCAACTAATTCTGGATTAAGTCTAGCAATCTCATCAGAATTGATTAATCCACGGTGTTTAAACGCTTTTGTCCATTCTTGCATAAACTTATCTTCCGTTGGCACTTCTTTAATGCTGAATTTAGGATTATGCACATGGATATAGCTTGCTTCTAAAGGCGTTGGAATTACGCCTTTTTCACTGCGAATGATTTCTTCTGAAACTTTTAAATACGTTAATAGTTGGATTTGAACTCCTGCAATGAGTTTAGCGATTTCGAATTTTTGTTCAGAAGATTTATAATCAATAATTCCGTTAAAAATTCCATTATCTGCTTGTAGTAAGTCGATACGGTCAATCTTCCCACGTAAATGAATCGACTGATCCTTACCAATTGGAATATAAATTGGGTAGTTTCCAGAAGTCCCGAATACCACTTCAGTCATCCAAGGTTTTGTCTCTAGCGCTAAGGCTTGTTTTTGAAGCGCATTTGTCGTTTGCATTAGAGTTTGGTGTAACAATCCTTGGACAAAGTTTAAACGTCTAGAAGAGGCTAAAATCGCAAATTTCGGATTGTCTTTCATTTGATTGAAGATATCTTTTTCAATAGCCAACTTTTGCTCTAACGTTAAGTCTCTTAGAGATATCCCACGTGCATTTAACTCTTTAATAAACTGATCAAAGAATTCATGGAAGTATTCACCAGTATTGGCTGGTGAAAGCTCAAATTCTTGACGTTCTTTCAGTCTTAATCCGTATTGTAAGAAATGACTAAATGGATCTTTATAGTACGTTTCAATTTGAGATGTTGATAAATTTAATTGATTTCCATAAAGCTCTTGCGCAAGAGAAAGTGGCAATTTACTTGCTACATTCAATCTAAAGACAGACGCTAGTAATGCGTGATAGTTAGCGCTGAATGTGGCGTCAACTTTTAGTAAATGCGGAATTAATTTCCACAAGAAATCAATCTCTTCTTTTTCTTTGAACTTGTTTGCTCTCATCTTCAATAGAAGCGTTGTAAAGAGTTCATATGGAACAACGAAATCACCTTGTTCTAAGCGGTTTTGTCGGTTCAACGACCCATCCATTTCTTCTAGTTCATAGTGTTTTAATAAACGTTGAATGAAATTTGAAACCAGTTGTTCCTTACCATCTTTAGAAATAGCACAAGAGAGATATAGGTGATCTGTTGCGCTCATGAGTAACTGATAGAATACAAACGGCTCAACGGATTGCAGTTGACCTGTTGTTGGCGCAAGGAAGCGTCCACTATCTAGCTGGCTCGAAAAAAGTTCACGTTCGTCGTCGGTTAATAATCCTGTTTCATCGATATTTCGTGGCATTACACCTTGCGAGAGCCCTACTGCAAAAGTGATTTTCTTCGGTGTATAACGAACGGAATCCATCCCAGTAATGGTTAATTCATCTAATGTAGATGGTGCTAAATTATAGTGCGTTTGTTCAAAACCAGTATGAAGTAACATCATAAAAGTTTCCCAATCAAAGGATTTTTCACCAAAAATATAAATATATTCATCTAGCAATCGGATAAATTCGGACCAAACTTGTTCTTGACGTCTAGCTGTTTCTACATCTCCTTCTTCAGCAGCAACATCTCTCCAATAAATAAAGGATTGATCAACGCCTAAAGTTAATAGTAATTGATATAGTACAGAAACAGCTTCTTTCGTTGTAGCTGCTTGTTCTATTTTTTTGAATGCAGGTAATAATACACTTGTTAATTCATCGCGAAGTTGCTCTGCTTTTAGTAGAACTCGTGTATTTTTATCAGTCTGTTCCACTTTCGAATCTTCGTCAATGGAATCTTCCACATACGCCCACGGTTTTCCGTTTGTCCATTGATACCCTTCGTAACCATTTGCAAGAATAACCGTTTCTGTTTCATCTAATTGTTGTCTAAACGCTTGTAATTGGTCCTTAAGTGAAGTTTCATCATCTTTATGCCATAAGACATATTCACTACGAAGAAGACTCATAATATCGGCATAACGCCAATCATATTGCCAAATAGCAAAAAGCGCGTCTAGTACTTGAATGATTGGATGATGTTCCATAGAATCTGATAAATCGATAAATCCAGGAATATCGTATTGCTTTAAAAGCGATTCTAAGAATAAATGATTCTCTTCTAAATTACGTCCTAAAATTTGGATATCTTTGTAGCGAACTTTTCCAGTTTGCACCATTCTTTTAATTTGGGCAAAAGTTTCTTGGTACTCTTCTCTTTCGTCCGTATATTTAGTAAAAGTAATCTTTTGTAATGGAATTTTTTGTTCTGGTGTTCTTTTCACCTTTGGAAGTCCACCATTTGTTTCTAGCCAGAACTGTTCCACCTCTTTAAATTCTTCACCAAAGATAGATTCAGTATTTTCCCATTCGATGATGCGTGCTAAGTCATCTCCTCTATTGATCCATCTTGAGAGTCTCTCCAGGAGAATTCTATTTGAAGTAAACAGTGAATCTCCTATTTCATTCTTGGCAGTATGTACACCATAAGTTGTTAATGTAGCATGAAATTCAACAGTGGCACCACTTCTCACTAAAGCTTCAATTACTTCCATTTCAGCCTTCGATAACGTAACCATTTCATCAATCGCAATAAAGGTATTGGATAAATCTTTAGAAGCAATGACACAACATAACTGGGCATAACTTTCTTCTTGGTGAACAAAATCTTGTTTGAGTGCATTCGTATAGTAACGATAAATAATTCCAAATTCCTTTAATCGTTGCTCATTTTCAGTAGGGTTGGTTGCTTCAAAAAAGCTTGAGAAATCCTCAATTTCAATTCCTCCTGATTGTAATTCATTCATTACTTTGCTTAGTTGTTCAAGAAAACCTTTATGACGAGCTTCGTTTTTAAAGAGTAATAGTTCGTCAGAATGTTCCTCCAAAATAGATTTCAAAAGCATTGTAATTCCTACTTTTGAAATGGAAATCTTTTCTGTAATAGCTTCATTACGAAGGAGATACCATAATAAACGTTTAAAACTATAAACTTGTAGTCTCGTAGAAGCATAACTTCGGTTGGTTGAATTCGATAACAACTCTCCGACATTTCGAATCATTTCCATTTCAGCAGTAAATTTAATATGATCTGGAACGATATAGAACACTTGGTGTGTTTCTTTTTCTTTCAACCAATTTGAAAAACGTTCAGCAATCATCTTTGATTTATTGGTTGATTTTTTTGAAATTACAGCTTTAAATTCCATCATTATCCCTCCACTTAAAGTCTTCTTTAGTATATCATGAAATCAAACAAATACGGCTATTTATTTCAATAAAAAAACACCTTTAGTAGTTTTCTACTAAAAGTGTTTTTCCATATAAAAATAAAATTATCCCACTAATTTTTCTAAAAGATCGGGACGGAATCCAAAGAATGGTTCAACGCCATCAGCAACAATTACAGGTAATGATTGGAACCCTAATTCCTTCACTTCTGCTAAAGCCTCTTCTGACTCGAAAACATCTTTTACAATGAATTCCACATTGTTATTTTCAAAAAATTGTTTTGTAAAATTACATTGCATACAATTTGGTTTAGAATAAAGAATAATATTGCGATTTGACATATTACTTCTCCCCCTTTTATTTTTTCTGACAGAAGTTATCATACATCATTTTGCTTCAAAATACAATATATAGTTCTTATGAAAATACAATATCCATTTTCAACACAATATATAGTTTTTCACAAATTACTTATAAACGCTGATATCATAACCTTTATTCGTTACATATCCCTCTTTTTCCCATATATTTTTCTTTTGTTTTTTTGCTTTCTTTTCAATTTCTTGGAATTGCTTTAATAAACTTGTATTGGGTTCATATGCATAACCAACTCTCGCAAGCCCTTCTTCAATTAGAATATCTTGAAGTAACTTACCATCCACATATACGTACATTAATGCACGGTCATACTTATCTGCATGGTCCCCGACATCGAAACTTCCTTCAATTTTCTTTGCATTCTTCAACAATTCTTCAGTACGTTTCTTCGCCTCATCCGCAAATGGTTGTGCTTCTTTTCCCTCTTTAGCAGTTTCAGGCGCATCTACAATCAATAAGCGAACTTTGAACTCTTTTCCTTCATAACTGAGGTGGAATGTATCTCCATCAGCTCCGTACACATATTTAAAAGGATACTTTTTCATACTTTCAAAGAAATCAAAGTTTTTTCCCGTAAAAGAAGAATTAGACGTATTCTGAGAGGTTTTGGACGAAGAATGAGCATTTGATTTGTTGATAGCTTTTTGCTCTCCAAAAGCTTTATAAAGCGCAAATACGATTAAGATAATAATTGAAATAATAGTACTAATCATTTTCCATTGTTTTTGTGTCATTACCCTTCTCCTTTATAAATAAAAAAGAGGCAAATGCCCCTTTTTATTCAAATTATACTTCTAAAAGTTCTTTCTCTTTAGTTGCAGCTAATTTGTCAATGTTCTTAACACTGTCATCCGTAACTTTTTGGATGTCTTTTTCAAGTGTGTGTAATTCATCTTCAGTAATTTCTTTAGCTTTCTCAGCTTTTTTCGCTTGGTCAATTGCATCACGACGAATATTACGTACGCTAACTTTTGCACTCTCAGCTTCTTTACCTACTTGTTTAGCTAATTCTTTACGACGTTCTTCTGTTAATTGCGGAATAATTAAACGAATTACGGAACCATCACTTGTTGGAGTAATTCCGATATCGCTCATCAAAATTGCACGTTCAATGTCATTTAATGAAGATTTGTCATAAGGAGTAATTAAAAGCATGCGAGCTTCAGGAACTGTAATTGAAGCTAATTGGTTTACGGGAGTTAATGCTCCGTAATATTCCACTTCTAGACGGTCTAAAAGACTTGCATTCGCGCGTCCCGCACGGATTGAACCTAATTCACGTTGAAGCGCATCTTCAGATTTTTTCATACGCTCTTTTGTATGAGCTAAAATTTCGCTAGTTGACATATCCTATTTCCCCCTAACTGTTGTACCAATGTTCTCCCCTAATACAACGCGTCTAATATTTCCTGGTTCATTTAAATTAAACACCACTAATGGAATATTGTTATCCATAGAAAGTGAGCTTGCAGTCGTATCCATTACTTTTAAGCCTTTTTGAATAACATCTAAGTGTGTTAATTCATTGTATTTCTTCGCATTAACGTCTACACGTGGATCAGCACTATAAACACCATCTACATTGTTTTTCGCCATTAAAATTGCATCTGCTTCAATTTCAGCAGCACGTAAAGCAGCGGCTGTATCTGTTGAGAAGTACGGATTCCCAGTACCACCGGCAAAGATCACAACACGTTCTTTTTCTAAGTGACGAACAGCTCTACGACGGATATAAGGTTCAGCAATTTGGCGCATATCGATAGAAGTTTGAACACGCGTTGGAACTCCTACGTTTTCTAAAGCATCTTGAAGTGCTAATGCATTCATAACAGTTGCTAACATTCCCATATAGTCTGCTTGAGCACGCTCCATACCAACTTCTTCACCAGTAATTCCACGCCAGATGTTACCACCGCCAACAACAATTGCGATTTCAACACCAAGATCATGAACCTCTTTTAATTCTTTAACAACTTCTTTAATCGTTGGTGGATTAATCCCGAAGCCTGCTTGGCCAGCTAAAGCCTCACCACTTAATTTTAAAACCACACGTTTATATTTTGGTTCAACCATTGCTTTGTCTCCTTAATCTTTATAAAAAAAGGGAATAGCGGGTAGTGGACTACCATATTCCCTATCTTCAACAATAATTATTTTCTAACTTGTCCCATTACTTCTTCAGCGAAGTTATCAACACGTTTTTCTAAACCTTCACCAACTTCATAACGGTGGAATAATTTAACTTTTCCGCCTTTAGAAGCAACGAATTTAGAAACTGTTTGATCTGGATCTTTAACAAATGGTTGATCGTTTAAGCTGATTTCAGCTAAAAATTTATTTAAACGTCCAGCGATCATTTTTTCTACGATGTTAGCTGGTTTGCCTTCGTTTAATGCTTGTTCAGTAAGAACTTTCTTTTCATGTTCTAATTCTTCTTCAGAAACTTGTGAACGGTCAATATATTTAGGGTTGATTGCAGCGATGTGCATTGAAACATCTTTAGCTGCTGATTCATCAGTAGAACCTTCAACAACTGTTAACACACCAATACGTCCGCCCATGTGTAAGTATGCACCGAAAGCATCTGCATCAGATTTTTCAACGATTTCAAAACGACGTAAAGTGATTTTTTCACCGATAACTGTAGTAGCTTCAGCAATCACATCAGAAATTTTTCCGTTTGGAGTTTCAACTTCAAGAGCTTCCTCTAATGTAGCAGGGTTTGCTTTTAAGATTGCTTCAGAAACTTCTTTAACTAATGCTTGGAATTTATCGTTTTTAGCAACGAAGTCAGTTTCAGCATTCACTTCTAAGATAACTGCGCGGTTTCCTTCTACTAATACATTAGTAATCCCTTCAGCAGCGATACGGTCTGCTTTTTTAGCAGCTTTTGCCAATCCTGCTTCACGTAAGAAATCAACTGCTTTGTCGATATCTCCTTCAACTTGAACTAATGCTTTTTTAGCATCCATCATACCTACGCCAGTCATATCGCGTAATTGTTTTACTAATTGAGCTGTAACTTGAGCCATTCTCAATTCCTCCTATAAATTTCTTTAAAATTTTTATGAACTTTTTAAAAAAAGCTGTTTGAATTGAAAAGTCTATTTCGCCTCTTTCTGATTCAAACAGCTTAACAGTTAGTGATTATTCAGCGTTGTCGCCTTCAACTAATTTTTCGATATCTTCTAATGAAGTATCTTTATCTAAGTCTTCAACGTCTACTGCTACGTCTTCACCTTGGTTACCTTCGATGAATGCATCAGCCATTTTAGCAACGATTAATTTAACCGCGCGGATAGCATCATCATTTGATGGAATAACAACATCAATTTCATCTGGATCACAGTTTGTGTCAACCATAGCAACGATTGGAATGTTTAATTTGTGAGCTTCTTGAACAGCAATGCGTTCTTTACGAGGGTCAACGATAAACATTACATCAGGAATGCGTGGCATATCTTTAATACCACCTAAGTATTTTTCAAGTTTGTCTAATTCTTTTAATAGAATACCAACTTCTTTTTTAGGTAATACTTCGAAAGTGCCGTCTTCTTGCATTTCTTTGATTTTTTTCAAACGTTTGATACGTGTTTGGATTGTATCCCAGTTAGTTAAAGTACCACCTAACCAACGATGGTTAACGTAGTATTGACCTGAACGGATTGCTTCGTCTTTAACAGCATCTTGTGCTTGTTTTTTAGTACCAACGAATAATGCAATACCACCGTTTTCAGCAACTTCATGCATGTAGTTGTATGCATCGTCCACTAATTTAACAGTTTTTTGTAGGTCGATGATATAGATACCATTTCTTTCTGTGAAGATGTATCTCTTCATCTTAGGGTTCCAGCGACGTGTTTGGTGACCGAAATGTACACCAGCTTCTAACAATTGTTTCATTGAAATAACTGCCATTTTTGTTTTCCTCCAATTTGGTTTATATTTTCCTCCCCAATTTTCAGCGATAAGACCTCTTCTAAAAGAAGCACCAATCTTAACATCCAATTAGGTGTGAATTTTTTTGGTTTTTACACCATCAATGATTGTACATGAAAGTTATTTAAAATGCAAGAAAATTCTATTGTTTTCCTTCTGCGAAAACGTAAATCATTAAACACAAAAGATTAAATACTAATAAGAGTACAAACGTTAATACTGCTCCGCTTTTTCCAGTAACAATAGATTCAAATGGTATAATTACCGTAAAAGGATATTTTAATTCGTTAAATGTAAAATATAAGAATAGAACAAACGCCATAGTTCCTGGAATTCGGACCTTTGCATTGTCTTTTGCAACTACAAAGTTAATAATATAGAGTTCACGCAATACAGCAAATAGAATTACAAAAAACAAAATGATAAAAACAATAAAATAAACTGTAAATAATGCTTTTGTAATTCCATGACCAATAACAACTTCAAGCATAAATAGGACGAAATAAAGAATAGTTGGAAGTAATAAGTTAATATACTCAATCTTTTTATTATTCATAAAAACCTCCTCTTCTATTTCAATTCATCTTCTTCAAAATAACCTAACCCATTTTCCACAACAAAAGTACTAATCACATCTCTGGTTTTTCCATTCACCTCAGCACTACCCTTGAATTGATAGACTCCATCCCAGAAGGTGCCTCTTGGTAATGCTTCTAGTACTTCTTTAAAGTATTCTAGGTTAGATAACCCTGCTTTCTGCGCTTTAGAAGTTAATTCAGAATAGAAAATGAGATCAATATTTGCGTAAATTTGATCGTTCTTCATCGCTTGCTTTACATCAATATTGTAAAACCCAGCAGCGTCTTGATTCCCTTTTTCGACATTTCGAAGAGATTCGGAAATTAAAAATGCCGTAAATTCATACCCGTCTGTTGGATGAAAATCAACTCTAGATTCTTTTACCAGCTCCACTTTAAAAGCTGTATTAATGGTATCAGCAATTGTATAAGGCACTTTTAATTTATTTAATTTCGCTTTATAAAGAGTGAGTAAGAAGTTAAACTCCTTATATTTCACTTTATCAAGACGTTCGCGCTCTTTATCAGTTGTTAATAGTTCCTTGATTTTTTGAACATTCTCATTTGAAATCGCTAGTTCATATTGATCTCCAGCCTCTTCAGAAATTGTATAATTTTTTGAATAAGAATATCCGTCCGAAAACTGTTCAGTATATTCCAAACTCACTTCATATCCTGGAAATTCAAATGCATGCTTTTTATTTTTTACTTTCACAGTTCCGTTCAGTCCGAAGTCTTTAAACTCTTGAGGATAGTTTTTCCCAGAATTGAAAAGTGATGGTGCTGAAATCGATGAAAATGCAGTTGATACTAACAAAATATTCGTAATAATAATTAAAAACAATCCAAATACAAAATGGTATTTTGCATCATTATTGTCCTCTCTATGGAGCCATAGCTTTTGATAAACCGCAATGATAAAAATCAATGTAAGAATTAAACTTAAAGCGAATGTTTCAGAAAAATGATTCATAAAATCAATGAACTTTAGCTTCCCTTTCATTAAATCCGCGCTCTGAATAAAGTAGCTTACAATTACAAGAACCAACTGAATAAAACTTGAATTCCTGATATTTCTATCCTCTTTAAATCCAACCATTAATCTTATCGGATCAATGAGTAAAAAGAGATTTCCAAAAGCAATCAGTGCCCACGATACAATAACAAAAAGCCATGCAAAAGAAGGAAACTCTCCAGATGGATACAAATAGAAAAGAACATTATAGATTAAATATCCAATGATCACTAAACTCAGCCGAAAAAAACTAACTGTATTTCGTTTCATCAAAGCTCCTCCTTACTTATCATAGATTACGGTTTTCTCATTTCATCTGGTTCAAAATGACTACTTCCATTTTCAATTACCATCGTGACCGTCACTAATTGATCTCTACCATCAACTTTTGTCGTGCCAGTGAATTTATAAGTCCCATCCTCAAGCGTTCCAGATGGAATCTCAGATAGTATCTTTTTAAGATAATCTACACGACTTGCGTTTTTATCCTTAAGGAATTGATCGAACTCAAGGTAATTCACATAACCAAAGTGAGCAATCATCGTTTTATTTAAGACATCAATATTATAAAAACCAGCGACTTCAGTATCCCCGTTTGCTCTATTTTTCAGAGCGTTTTTAATAATCAAGCTATAAAACTCTGGAGGATTTTTTGGATAAAGACTCAAACCGTATTTTTCTACTAGTTTAAACCCAACCGCATTATTAACTTTATCGATTAGTTCTGTATCAATGTTACGTTTTCTGATTAAGTCCTTATAAAGGAATAGCACAAATTGAAATTCTTGTTTCTTTACTTTATCGAACAACTGTTTTTCCTCATCGGTCTCAAGATACTTACTAATTTCTTCAGCAAGCTGATCGTCTAGTTTCGTCACGTGAGTCCCGCTTCGAACTTCTACAACATCAATTAACTCCCAGAAAAAACTACCATCCGATAATTTCTCATCATAATGTAAACTAGTACGAGAACCAACATACGGTTCAATTAATTGCGTTTTTTCTCGAACCTCAACTTTTCCAGTGAAGCCGAAATCTTTAAACTCCTCTACATATAGTTTATTTGAATCAAAAACAGACGCCTTGCTATTCGTGAATAATAAGAAGTTACAAAGTAAGACCACGGAAAACCCGAAAACTAAACTGAAAACGGATGACAACTTTTCTTGTTGCTCTATTGCTCTTTTTTGAATAACGCCTATTATGAAAATAACCGAATAAATGATGCTTGTACCAACTAAAAGCGGATAATGTTCGACATAATTAATTGGCCACAATATCCCTGCACTTAAGTTCGTTAGTTGGAAACATAAACCAATACTAGCAGAGATGACTTGAATCATACTGGTTACTTGAATCATTTTATTCTTTTCATAAGTAGCTCTTAATTTAACGATGTCTCTAAAAAGTAAGATGTTTCCTAAAACAATCATGGCTAAAGATAAAAAGAAAATCGGCCAAACAATAAAGAACGCATAGCCTCCGGAATAATCAAGCATATAATAGACAAGATTATAAATTAAATACCCTAATAAGACTAAACTTAGTCGAAAACAACTGATTTTATATTCTTTCATAGGAAATTCTCCGTAAAATTCTTACCATTATTATACCATATATAACGAAAAAAGAGAGGGTTTCCATGAGTGTTTTGAACTTGCAAAAAACGTTGAATTCACGCATACTACAATTACAGAGAAACTAAAGGAGAATTCTATGATATACAAAATCACTTTATGGATTGTTCGAGGCCTTCTTGTTTTACTCAATGGCTTTGGCGATTACCAAGGAAAAGATAAGTTACCCAAAGATACAGGATATGTTCTTGTTGCTCCTCACCGTTCTTGGTTAGATCCTGTGATGATGGCGATTGCTGTTTATCCGCAACCTCTTGTCTTAATGGCAAAACAAGAATTATTCAAACCAAAACCATTCGCTTGGTTTATTAAAAAACTTGGTGCTTTCCCAGTGAACCGTGAAAAACCAGGACCAAGCGCGATTAAATATCCTGTCCAACAAATTAAGGAAAATCAAAAAGCCCTTGTTATCTTTCCTACTGGGACTCGTTATTCAAACGAAATGAAAGGCGGCGCAGTAACCATTGCGCGTCTTGCTAAAGCGCCGATTGTTCCTATGGTCTATCAAGGCCCACTCAGTTTAAAAGACATTCTCAAGCGTCAAAAAATGCATGTGAGAATCGGTGAACCTATTTATATTGCAGATCAAAAACTAACAAAAGAAGAAATTGCTAATTACGATCAAGTGCTTATTCAAAAATTTGACGAACTTGATAAAGAAATTGATCCAAATTATGTATATGAATTACCAGTAAAAAAATAACGTTATACCGTATACGGTATAACGAGAAAAACCATCGGAGTATTCCGATGGTTTTTTGACTTTATTTTTTAGCTCTTTTTTTAGCTTGTGCTTTCATTGAAGCAGCAATTTGACGAACTTTTTGTTCTGATGGTTTTTGACCCATTTGAGTCATCATGCTACGAATCATATCTTCATCAAATGGTGGGTTTTCTGCGAAGTAATTCATCATTGTACGACGTGCGATAAAGAAACCACCGATCGCACCTGCGATTGCAGCAAGAATCACGATTAAAATCCATGCTCCTGTTGACATTTGGCTTTCTCTCCCTTCAATATGTGTATCCTTAACTATTGTACTAAATTATGAAGAAAATGAAAAGCCTCGCGGTAAAGTTTCCATTAGTTAATTTCATAAATTTTAGATACTTAGAAAATTACTGAACTAAACTTTTCGCTAATACAAAGTTACCTAATGTAGCTGACCCATTATTCTCAACGGCAGGTGTTACAATAAAGTCCTTCACTGGTGGCGTTGGTACATACCCGTTTAGTAATTCCTCAAACATGCGATGTACTCGGTCCACCATATGATTTTGAGCCATTACTCCCCCACCAAATACGATTTTTTCAGGACGGAAAGTTAGTGTTGCTTGAATGGCTGCTTGAGCAATATAACTTGCCTGAACATCCCATACATCACTCGTAATATCTATATGTTCCCCACGAACTCCAGTACGTGCTTCTAAACTTGGACCAGCAGCTAGACCTTCAAGACACCCTTTATGGAAAGGACAAACACCATCGAAGTTATTAGCAACATCGATTGGATGCTTACAAACATAAACATGTCCCATCTCAGGATGACTTGTGCCTCCAATAAATTCACCTCGTTGAATTACACCTGCACCAATTCCAGTACCAATTGTGTAATAGACAAGCGTTTCGATATTTTCCCCACGGTTATTACGAGCATAGACTTCTCCATACGCAGAACTGTTTACATCAGTTGTAAAATAGATAGGCACATCTACTCTTTTCTTTAATGTTCCGACCACATCAACATTTGCCCAATTAGGTTTTGGGGTTGTTGTGATATAACCATATGTTTTCGATTTTGGATCAACATCAATTGGTCCAAATGATCCGATTCCAATCGCTGCTAGATTTTTGAACTTAGCAAAAAAATCTGCCGTTTTCTTTAATGTTTCTTGCGGAGTTGTCGTTGGAAATTGAAGTTCCTCAACTGTGTTAAATTCTTCATCAGCTACCGCACAAATAAACTTTGTACCACCAGCTTCTAAGCTTCCATATAAGTTTGTCATAGGCCTTTAGCTCCTCATTTATTTTATATTATTGTATCATATTTCAACCTAAAAAAAGAAGACGAACCTATTTAGAATAAGTCCGTCATAATCCGTTAAAAATTCTTATGAAGCTTCTACCAATCTGTGAATCCATTTTCCTGAAAAAACTCGTTTTAATCCAATTACGGCTTTACATAGTTCCTCTGCTCCTGCACAGATAACGACCAGTTGTACTGGAAAATGCCAAATTGCTGCTGCAAGTAATGCTAATGGAACACCCACTAGCCACACACAAGCCATTTCAAGTTTCATGCCGTATTGTGTATCTCCTCCACCACGTAAAATACCGACAAGAATAATTGAATTTAAAGTTTTAAATACAAAAATAATTCCCATAATTTGAAGTAATTGCATTCCAAGTTCAAATACTTCTGGGCTTAAATGAGCAAACATTAATAAAGTCCATTGCGGTGTTAAACTTTGAATAGCTCCAATGACTACTCCAATAACAAGAGAAATCATTAAAAAGCGGTTGGCTTCCTGTTGAGCTTGTTCCAGTTCATTCCGTCCCACTCGGTTTCCTAACATTATGCTACAGCTACTACCCACACCCCGTACTAAAATAAACGATAGATTTTGTACAGCAACGGCAACTTGAACAGCAGCGGTTGCTTGAGTTCCTACCATTGCGTAAGCCGCACTATAAAAGACTTGTCCTAATGCCCAGAAAGTTTCATTGACAATGACTGGGAATGTTGTTACCCAAAAACTCATCCAAAAACCTCTTGAAATTTTAGACCAATAACGTCCAATAGGTAAATGAATTGGTCCGTTATAAAAACTCACAACTCCAAAGAGCACACCCACTTCAACCATACGAGCAATTAAAGTCGCCACTGCAGCTCCAACGACTCCAAGTGCAGGTGCCCCAAACTTACCAAAGATAAAAACATAGTTAAAGAAAGCATTTGTGATAAAACTACAAATGGTGGCAACTAGAGGAACTTTAGGACTTCCTGTCGTACGAAGTGCATTTGTCATCGCAAAGCTCCAAGCTGTAAATACATAACTTAAAGCAGCTACTCGTAAGTAATCTCCTCCAGCTTGAACCACTAGCGGATCCTGAGTAAATAAACGTAAGATTTCTTGAGGAAATAGTATACCAAGAAGCATAAATACAACACTGACTGCAGTAGATAGGAGTAAACTCATTTGATTAACTGCTTGAACTTTCTTTGTATCTCGTACTCCCCAATATTGAGAGAAGAGTACTGCAGATCCTGTATGAATCCCAAAGCAAATTAACGTGAATAGAAAAAACACTTGGTTCGCAAGCCCTACACCTGCTATACTCGCATCCCCCAGAGAAGAAATCATTATTGTATCTAATGTATTTAAGAAAGACGTTAATAAGCTTTGAAGAGATACAGGGATTGCAATAGCAAGCATTTGCCGATAAAAATGTTGACGTTCTTTATCCATTCATAATCTCCTTTCAAATTCAAAGTAAAAAGGCGCACCTGACGCCTTTTTACAACTCATTATTTTTCTTCTTCGTTTAAGTTTAGAACCGACATGAAAGCTTCTTGTGGAACTTCAACAGACCCCACTTGCTTCATACGTTTCTTCCCTTCTTTTTGTTTCTCTAATAATTTACGTTTACGAGAAACGTCTCCTCCATAACATTTTGCAAGCACGTTTTTGCGAAGGGCTTTAATATTTGTACGTGAGAGAATCTTATTTCCAATAGCCGCTTGAATAGGAACTTCGAATTGCTGACGTGGAATTAAAGTTCTTAATTTTTCTGTGATGGCTTTACCACGTCCATAAGCAAAGTCTTTATGAACGATAATACTTAAAGCATCGACAACTTCTCCATTTAACATGATATCCATTTTCACTAACTTACTTGGTCTATAACCGATTAAATCATAATCCAATGATGCGTATCCCTTAGTACTTGATTTCAACGAATCAAAGAAATCAAAGATAATTTCAGAAAGTGGCATTTCGTATATCACATTCACGCGGTATTCATCTAAGTAATCCATCGTTACAAAGACACCACGCTTACGTTGACAAATATCCATTACGCTTCCTACATATTCGTTTGGCACCATAATAGATGCTTTTACGTATGGCTCTTCAATCGATTGAACACTGGATTGGTCCGGCATCTCAGCTGGGTTTGATACAATCACCTCTGTACCATCTGTTTTTTGTACATGATAAATTACAGATGGTGCTGTTGTAATTAAATCTAAATCGAATTCGCGCTCTAAGCGTTCTTGAATAACATCCATATGAAGTAATCCTAGGAATCCACAACGGAAACCAAATCCAAGAGCCTGAGAAGTTTCTGCCTCAAACTGAAGCGCAGCATCATTTAATTGTAATTTTTCTAAAGCATCACGTAAGTCATTATATTTCGATGAATCGATTGGATATAAACCACAGTATACCATTGGATTCATTTTACGATATCCATCTAAAGGTTCACTAGCAGGATTATTCGCTAAAGTAACCGTATCCCCTACACGAGTATCTTGAATCGTTTTGATAGATGCAGTGATATAACCAACATCACCAACCATTAGGTAATCACGGCTGATTGGTTTTGGTGAGAAAATACCAACATCCACTACATCAAAAGTCTTTCCATTACTCATCAATTGAATTTTATCGCCAGGTTTTACAATCCCGTTTTGAATACGGACATTTAGCACAACCCCGCGATACGCATCATAGACAGAGTCGAAAATCAACGCTTGTAGGGGTGCTTCAATATCACCAGTAGGCGCAGGTACTTTTTCTACAATCTGTTCCAAAATTTCTGGAATACCAATCCCGACTTTAGCACTCGCTAAAACCGCGTCACTAGCATCAATACCAATAACATCTTCAATTTCTGTTCGTACGCGTTCAGGGTCCGCCGCAGGAAGATCGATTTTATTAATAACAGGAATGATTTCTAAATCATTATCAATTGCTAAATATACATTTGCCAAAGTCTGTGCTTCAATTCCTTGAGCAGCATCTACTACAAGAATGGCCCCTTCACAAGCTGCTAAACTACGTGAAACTTCGTAAGTGAAGTCCACATGCCCTGGCGTATCAATTAAATGGAAGATATACTCTGTGCCATCTTTAGCATCATAAGTTAATTCCACAGCGTTTAATTTAATGGTAATGCCACGTTCTCTTTCAAGATCCATCGAGTCTAATAATTGGTCTTGCATCTCACGGTCAGCAACAGTATCAGTTGCTTGTAAGATACGATCGGCCAATGTAGACTTTCCGTGGTCAATATGAGCGATGATCGAAAAGTTTCGAATACGCTTTTGTCTTTCTTTCATTTGTTCTAAATTCATGAATAACTCCTTAAAACTACTACAATAAAATTCAAATAATTCTATCAAACTAAATTAATAATGGCAAGAACAATTCAGCTAAGTATAAGAAGATAAAAAATCCTAATACGTCTGTAGCTGTTGTTACAAAAATCGTTGATGAAATGGCTGGGTCTAAATTCAGTTTCTTTAAGAATAAAGGTACAAAGAAGCCGAAGAACGCACCTACCATCAAGTTCATCGCCATTGCTAAAATGACAATAATCGATAAGAAAAAGTTTTGATATGGGATGTAGAGTGCAATCGCTGCAAAAATCCCTGTAATAATCCCATTCACTAATCCAAGCCAGATTTCATTTAATACATACTTTTTATCTTTTTCCCAAGTTAGTTGACCAATTGCAACTTCTTGAATAACCAGTGCTAATGTTTGAGAAGCTGAATTCCCACCCATCCCTGTAATAATTGGCATGGCAACCGCTAAAACAACAACTTGTTCAATCGTGTCTTGGAATAATCCGACAACCGCACTTGCCATAAAGGCTGTAATTAAGTTGATTAATAGCCAAGGGGTCCGTTTTTGAATCGATTCTTTAAAAGGTCCACCGATTCGTTCTGTTCCTTCAACCCCACTAATTAATAACATATCTTCGTGGTGCTCTTCTTGTAAGACGTGAACGATATCATCGATTGTGATGATCCCAAGTAACACATTTTGCTTATTGACTACTGGCACTACAGATAAGTCATACTTAGTAGAAATACGGGCCACTTCTTCTTGGTCTTCTTCTGGTAAGACGGAAATAATATTCGTGTGCATCACATCGTGTAAACTCTCATCTAAATCATGCGTGAATAAATCACGTATATCAATCCAACCAATTAATTTCCGTTGTAAACTCGTTACGAAAATAATATTGATAATTTCTGAGTTTGGAGAAATCTCTCTTAGTTTAGAAAGAGTTTCTTCTACGGTTAAGTGTTCTTTTACCGTAATGTACTCCGTTGTCATAATCCCCCCGGCAGTATCCGGAGCGTAATTTAACATCGTTTGAATATCATCTTGAGAACTTTGCTTCATCATTTTGATGTAACGCTTACGTATTCCCACTGGTAAATTCCCTAAAATATCCACGACATCATCGTTTGACATTTGCTGGAACAGTAAAATTACACGTCTAAATGGTAATTTCTCAAGCATTCGTAATTGGAATTCAGGTTCAGCAACTTCTAAAATCGAAGCAAGTCTTGTATTCGAGATAGAGAACATGAAATTCTTTAAAACGTCATCATCCACTTCTTCTAACGCTAAAGCGATATCAATCGGATAATTCTCATTAAAAAGCTCTCTTATTTTCTTAACATCTTTATTCGAAACAATAAGTGCAATATTATCTTTCATGACTCTTCTCCTTTCTTTTCCAATAGTACCAGTATAGCATAATTACCATTCTCTCAACAATTCACAAGCAGAAAAAGTTACGCTATAATATAAGAAAATAACTTAGGAGGTCTCTTATGAAAACGAAAGAAGAATGGATTGAAGAATTAGCCTTAGAACCACATGTAGAAGGTGGTTATTTCAGACAAACGTATAAAGCTGTTGAAACTGTAGAACTGCCTGTCGGACGCATCCGGTCTCTTTCTACCTCTATCTTATTTTTATTAACGAACCAAAACCCATCCCACTTCCATCTCCTCTCGTCTGATGAAATTTGGTACTATCATTTTGGACATGCCCTTACCGTACATATGATTCATCCTAATGGTACTTACGAAGCTGTAGAAATCGGACCAGGAGAAGGTCAAAAACTTCAATTCACCGTTCCTGCGGGAGTCGTCTTTGGATCTACCATTGAATCGGACAACGAAGAAGATTTTGCGATTGTGAGTTGCAGCGTTACACCTGGTTTTGAATACGAAGATTTTATACTCTATACCCAAGATGAATTATTAGAAAATTATGCGGAACACGAAGAGATCATTCGTCGTCTTGCTGTCGTTTCAAAATAAGAAAAAAAGAACTTAGCATATTCGTTGCTAAGTTCTTTTTCTATTATTCAAATGTATCCTTAAATGCGTTCTTCATCTTGTCGAAGAAATTCTCCTCACCATTATGAAGTTGCGTTCCTTCCTCATTAGCAAATACTTGTAAAGCTTGTCTTTGCTTATCTGTCAGTTTCTTAGGAGTATCTACGATGACTTCAACATGTTGGTCACCGTTTCCTGTACCACGTAGTTTAGGAGCCCCTTTTCCACGTAGTCGTAAAATCGTTCCTGATTGTGTCCCAGCAGGAACTTTTAATTTCACTTTACCGTGTACAGTTGGTACGTCTACTTCATCTCCAAGAGCCGCTTGAGCAAAGTTTACATGAAGTTGATAATAAATATCCGCTCCTTGACGTTTGAATGTCTTACTTTGAGCAACTCGGAAGATGACATAAAGGTCACCATAAGGACCGCCATTGAAACCTACTTCCCCTTGTCCTTGAAGGCGCATTTGGTTTCCATCTTCAACACCTGCAGGGACTTTCACTTTGACTTTATGTGTTTCATCTACTTGTCCATGGCCGTGACAGGTTGGACATTTTTCTTTGATTTCTTGTCCTGTACCATGACACACATCACAGGTTGTTTGACTCATCATACGACCGAATGGTGTATTTCTTTCAACATTAATCACACCTGAACCATGACATTTAGAACAAGTCGTTGGATGCGTCCCAGGTTTTGCACCAGTGCCATGACACGTTTGACATTCGTCACTACGGTGGTAATGAATCGTTTCTTCCTTACCAAAGATAGCTTCTTCAAATGTTAAATCCATGACATACTGAAGGTCAGCCCCTTGGCGTGGCATGTTCGCACGATCAGCACGACTGCCTCCACCGCCGAAGAAACTACTAAAGATATCTTCGAATCCGCCAGTAAAGTTTCCATTACCGCCAAATCCTCCGAACCCATCAAATCCACCACCGAATCCGCCACCACTAAATCCAGAGTTTGGATCGTAAGAAGCGTGTCCGTATTGATCATAAGCTGCACGTTTTTGTGCGTCACCTAAAATCTCGTAAGCTTCAGCGATTTCTTTGAATTTCTCATCCGCTCCAGGTTCTTTATTAATATCAGGATGGTATTTTTTAGATAATTTCCGATAAGCTTTCTTAATATCTGCTTCAGAGGCATCTTTGGATACGCCTAAAATTTCATATAAATCTCTTTTGGCCACTAATTGCCCCTCCTTTTCTTTCTTAGTTTACAAAGGATATGGGCGTAAGACCACTAAGTAGTCTTACACCCTATCATTTTAGCAAATATTAGTCTACTTCTTCGAAGTCAGCATCCACAACGCCATCGTTATTTGAAGATGATTGTTCAGTTGCTCCTTCTTGAGAAGCACCAGAAGCTTGTTGAGCCGCAGCTGCTTGTTCATAAAGTTTAACCGTTAAGTTTTGTACTACTTCATTTAAAGCATCACGTTTCACTTTCATAGCTTCTAAGTCGTTTGCTTCTACAGCTGCTTTTAATTCGTCACGAGCTGCTTCAGCTTTTTGAACATCGCTAGCATCTACTTTACCTTCTAATTCTTTCAATGTTTTATCAACAGTGAAGATTAATTGGTCAACTTCGTTACGTAAGTCTACTTCTTCTTTACGTTTTTTATCTGCTTCAGCATTTGCTTCTGCATCTTTTACCATACGTTCGATTTCTTCATCTGATAAACCTGAAGAAGATTTAATTGTAATTGCTTGTTCTTTACCAGTTCCTAAATCTTTTGCACGTACATTTACAATACCGTTTTTATCGATATCGAATGTTACTTCGATTTGAGGCACACCACGAGGAGCAGCAGGAATATCTGTTAATTGGAAACGACCTAAAGTCTTGTTATCCGCTGCCATTGGACGTTCACCTTGTAATACGTGTACGTCTACTGCTGGTTGGTTATCCGATGCAGTTGAGAATACTTGTGATTTGCTTGTTGGGATTGTAGTGTTACGATCGATTAATTTAGTGAACACGCCACCCATTGTTTCAATACCAAGTGATAAAGGTGTTACGTCTAACAATACGATGTCTTTCACATCACCAGAGATAACCCCACCTTGGATTGCAGCACCCATCGCTACTACTTCGTCTGGGTTTACTGATTTGTTAGGTTCTTTACCAGTTTCTTTACGTACTGCTTCTACAACTGCTGGAATACGAGTTGATCCACCAACTAATAATACTTGGTCGATATCTGAAGCTGATAAACCTGCGTCAGATAAAGCACGACGAACTGGTTCTTTTGTACGTTCTACTAAATCTTGAGTTAATTGATCAAATTTAGCACGAGTTAATGTTACTTCTAAGTGTAATGGGCCAGCTGCACCAGCAGAGATAAATGGTAAGCTGATTTGTGTTTGAGAGACACCTGATAAGTCTTTTTTAGCTTTTTCAGCAGCATCTTTCAAACGTTGCATTGCCATTTTATCGCTTGATAGATCAACACCATTATCACGTTGGAATTCTTCCACTAAGAAATCAATGATTTTTTGGTCGAAGTCATCCCCACCTAGATGGTTGTCACCAGCTGTTGATAATACGTCGAATACGCCGTCCCCTAATTCAAGGATTGATACGTCGAATGTACCACCACCAAGGTCAAATACTAAGATTTTTTCTTCGTGGTCTACTTTATCTAAACCATATGCAAGAGCCGCTGCAGTTGGTTCGTTAACGATACGTTCTACTTCTAAACCAGCGATACGACCAGCGTCTTTTGTTGCTTGACGTTGAGCGTCGTTGAAGTATGCAGGTACAGTAATAACCGCTTTTTCAACTTTTTCTCCAAGATATTCTTCAGCATATCCTTTTAAGTATTGTAGAATCATCGCTGAGATTTCTTGAGGCGTATAAGATTTACCTTCAATTTCTACTTTATAACCAGCTTCACCCATGTGACGTTTAATTGATGAAATTGTATTTGGGTTTGTTACAGCTTGACGTTTTGCAACTTCACCTACTTGAATTTCTCCATTTTTGAACGCTACAACAGATGGTGTTGTACGGTTTCCTTCTGGGTTAGCAATAATTTTTGCTTCGTTACCTTCTAAAACAGCTACTGCTGAGTTTGTTGTTCCTAAGTCAATACCAATAATTTTACTCATATTTAATTCACTCCTATTAATGAAATTTATTATTTATTTTAAGATTCGTCTTCTTATTGTGAGACGATGACCATCGCTGGTCGTAATACTCGATCTTTTAATTTATAACCTTTTTGAAACACTTGCACTACTTTATCTGCTTCTTGACCTTCTTCAACAGGAACAGTCTGAACAGCGTGATGCAATGTTGGATCAAAAGGTTGATCTAATGCATCAATTTCTTCAATACCTTCTTCTTTTAGTGCATAAAGAAAACTTTCATACACCATCTCAACCCCTTTTTTAAGGTTTTGAGCTTCTTCTGATTCACTTGGAGAAGCAATGGCTCTCTCAAGATTATCAATCACATTTAATAAGTTTTGCGCTAGACTTTGGCTGCGATATTTTGCAGCATCTTGTCTTTCTTTAGCATTTCTTTTTTGAATGTTTGAGATTTCAGCAGAAAGTCGATACACTTGATCGTTTAATCTTTCGACTTCTTGTTGTAATTTCTCTTCATTCGAAAGTTCTGTCGTGGTTTCTTCAGTAACTTCTTCTTGAGGAGTTTCATCTGTCACTACATTTTCTTTATTTAATTCTTCTTTAGTATTATGTTCATTTGTTTCCAAGATTTCATCTCCTTACTCTATAAGTTACGATAATAATCTTCTATCGTGGTTGCTAACTCTTCCCTGAGTCCTTTTACAATTGATAATACATTCGAATACGGCATATTCTTTGGTCCAAGAAGTGCAATCATTCCTGTATCTTGGTTTGGGGTTTCGTAACTAGCAGTTACCAAACTAAAGTCACCAAGTAACGGATGATCCATTTCTGAGCCGAGCCTAATTTGAATATCTTGATGATCATTGGTTACTAGTTGATGTAACTTAGACTGATCATCCATCAATTGATAAATTCCTTTGAGTTGATCCACATTAGCGTGATGATCAAAGTAATTTAACAAATATCTTCTTCCTGCAACATGCATTCGATCATTCTCGAAACGATTCATCATTTCTTGAATTACTTTGACGATTTGAATTTGTGAATTCATGTAGCGATTCATAAGGATTGGAAGATCCGTCTTTAATCGTTTAGCAACGATATCTAGCGGCACTCCAATTAATTCATCATTTATGATGCGAACCACTTTTTCTAAATCACTATCGTCAATAGATCCCGGAATTGTATAGACTTTATTTTCTACCAAACCATTACTGATAACAACGATTGCCATCACTTGATTTGGGTTTAGGCGAACAAGTCTAAATCCAGATAACGTGGCAGTTTTCACTTCCGGTCCAAAAGAAATTGCGGTGTAGTTCGTTAATGTTGCTAGTATGTCAGCAGATAAACGAAATACATCATGAATCTCTAATGTTGACTGTTGGAAAACTTCACGAATATGATTTCGAACGCTTAAAGAAACAGGTTGTTTTTGTCTAGGTAGAATATTGTCGATGTAGTAACGATATCCTTTATTAGAAGGAACTCGCCCAGAAGAAGTATGGTTCTTTTCAAGATATCCCAACTCTTCAAGCTTCATCATCTCGTTACGAATCGTCGCTGAACTAAATGGTAATTCTGCAACTTCCATCAACTTCTTCGACCCGACCGGCTCCAAAGTTTCCGTATATAATTGTATGATTAATTGTAAGATTAGCAATTGTCTATTGGTTAACATCATAGTCACCTCTCTTTAGCACTTGACTAAGACGAGTGCTAACCACATTTATAATTTAACACATTGGTCAAATTAAGTCAACATGAAAACACTAGGACTTTAGACTGATTTTCAGTTCATTATTTTCTAGTTCAGCAGATGTATAACGCTTATAACATCAACGATTCTAGCATCTTATGTGACTTGTAATTAAGATTCTTTCGAAAAAATTTTTGTCAATATGAACGTCAAACGTCAAACAAAAATATGACGTCATAATTTCCTTTGAAAGGAATAACAATAATTTCATATTTTTCTGCAAATTTTCAACATTTCCATTATATTTTCATAAATAAAAGTAAAGGATCAATTATGAAATTATTCAAAAAATTAGTAGCCCTAATTTCTCTAGCGTTTTTAACAGCAATTTTCGCTTCTAATTTCACTACTGCATATGCAGATGGTACGACTCAAGTTAATATCACGAATATTGATGTTGATTCACTTTCTAATTCTGAAAAAGAATAAAACATTTCTGGGAAACCTTTGGGAGATGTTAATTCTACTACTTCTGTAAAATTAATTTACAAAAAAGTAGAATGCTTTGTTAATAAACCTTTTCTTCCAAACACTGAGACATCAACAGGTTTAGTGACACTTGGTGCAGGAATCCTCGTCTTAGGCGCATCCTATGCTCTATTAAAATCAAATAAAGGTAAAAAGTTAGTTACTATTTTATTTGTAATTGGAGCTGGTAGCATCCTTTTTGGATCTGTAGATGCTTCGCAAGTGACTTTAAACGGTGAAACTAAAGTAGTCTTTATTTCACAATTAGAAGAAATTACTGTAGATGACATTGATTGTTATGATTATGTTTGATATATCATTGTTAAAGGTGATGAAACAACAACAGTCACTACAGAAAGTGGAACAACTAAAGTAACAACAACTGAAACACCTACAACAGGGACACCTACTACTGAAGGTCCAACAACTGGTGAAACAACTACTGAGGAAACTACAGAAGAACCAACTGAGGAAGAACAAACGGAATCAGAAGAAGAAGTAACGATAAAACCAGGAACTCCTTCTGCAACATAAAAATTTAATTCAAAAAGAGGTAGATTTAATATCTACCTCTATTAATTTACTTCACTCATATAAATGGCTTCATAAAACGGAATTAATTCCTTCAATGCGTCCGCAAGTTCTTCTTCAATTCCATCTTTGATACTTTCAAGAAATACTGGCCTTCTTAAAATGACTTTACGAATTTCCCCCTCTTTAACAGCTCTTGTTAATTTATATCTATTAGATTCGTTGCCTTCATAAGCCATTGCATTCTTTTGAAAATCGGATGCTACATATAGAATATTACTATTAGGTTCACACTCTAATACTTTATTTTGCAATCTCAGAGAGTGATCATTCTTTTTACGTTCGATAAAACTCAATTCTACATATACGCCCAATTTATCGTCATTATAAAACAACCGTAATGCAAAGGATGGATTTCCTTCATCTTGCCCCTCTTCGATAAAGTATCTCCAAAAAGCAGGTCTTGCGACTTGGGCTTGATTCATCCATTGACTAACTCGGTCCATGCGAAATGACTTAAAGTTCTTCTGAAACGCTTCTGTTAACTTCGTGAATTCCTGTCTTGCATCTTGGCCAGCCTTCTTCAACAGTTCCATTTCTCCTGCAATTTCTGGAAATTTTACTGGATTTTTATATTTAACTTTGTCATACCGAAAGAAATAACTCATCTTTTCAATTGAAATCATGATTTTCCCCCCTGAATGTGACTATTCAATCGGTCGATCATATAGACACCCACATCTATAATTGGAATATTCGAGAGCTGCTCTAATTCTGTCTTTACATATGGGAAATGCGTACATCCTAGTACGACAGCTTCAATCTCTGTACTTTCAAAATAGTGGAATAAACTTTGAAAATCGAATTGTTTAATAATCTCCTCTTCTGGTTTTCCTGTTTCAATCGCTTTAACCAGTTCTAGCATCGTCACACCAAACACCTTAAGATTAGGATTAGCAATATATAGATTGTTTTCTACTCCTGTTAATCCATGAGAATTCGCGGCCATTACTGCTAAATAATCATGTTCGACGCCTAGTGTGCGATACATTTGCATCGGAGTAATCATAGGAAGTCTATATTCTTCTTGCAATGAATCGAAATTCACAACTGAACTTAGTGAGTTACAGTATACAAAAACGGCGTCAATGTCGTTTTTCAGCCCGTTAATCACATTTCTAATATATTGTTCTCTTTCTTCGTCTTCTAACGCTTGAAAAGTCGTTTGTTCGACTGGATTTTTAGAAATCGGAACAGAAATCGTTTGAGTAAAGCCATTTTCCATCAATAAATCAACGCCTAACTTCGTGTCCATAGGTGTTCCTGCCATCACAGCAATCCGCATACACATTTCTCCTTTATAAAAAAACAAGGATGAACGCTAGGCTCATCCTTGTTTCAATAAATCATTATTTAGTTGCACGACGTACGTATGTACCTTCTGCAGTGTTAACTTCTAAGTATTCTCCTGCTTCAATGAAGTCTGGAACGTTAACTACTAAACCTGTTTCCATTGTTGCTGGTTTACCAGAACCTGTAACTGTAGCACCTTTAATTGATGGTTGAGTTTCAGTAACTTGCAGTACAACTGTTGATGGTAATGAAACCCCAATTACTTCTGAACCGTAGAATTGGATTTTAACTTCCATGTTTTCTAGGATGTATTTTAATTCTTGTTCGATTGTTTCTTCAGGAATTTCGTATTGTTCGTATGTTTCTAAGTCCATGAATACTCCAACGCCATCTTGGCTGTATAAGTATTGAACATCTTTTGTATCGATGTGTGCACGTTCTACTTTTTCATCAGGACGCATTGTTGTATCTACTGTTGAACCGTTACGAACGTCACGGATTTTCATACGCATTACAGTGTTCCCTTTACCTGGTTTGTGGTGGCTAATTTCCAACACTTTAATTAATTTTCCATCAAGAATGAATGTCATTCCAGCTTTTAAATCACTTACGTTAATCATTTTATGACTCCTTTTGTTAAATTTTACCTTCTATTTATACCACATTTTCGTTCAAAATGCACTATATTCAGTAAAATTTGAATTTTATAAAATACCAACTCGTTTAAAAATTAAATCTACATTTTTAATATGGTAATGATAATCAAATGCATCATCGATCTCTTCTTTTGAAAGTGTCGACATAATTTCTGGTTGGTTTTCTAAAACAGAACGGAAAGCTAACTTTTCATCCCATGCTTTTGCCGTGCATGGCTGTACTAAATCATACGCTTTTTCACGGCTCATTCCTTTGTCGATAAGTTTCAATAACACCCGTTGACTGTAAATAAGTCCGAAAGTCGCATCCATATTGCGTAACATGTTTTCTGGGAACACCGTCAAGTTTTTAACAATATTACCGAAACGACGAAGCATATAGTTGAGTAGAATTGTGCTATCCGGAATTATGATACGTTCTGCTGAAGAATGTGAAATATCACGTTCATGCCATAAGTTCACGTTCTCATACGCTGTAACCATATGTCCTCTGATGACACGAGCCAGTCCTGCCATATTTTCAGATCCGATTGGATTACGTTTATGTGGCATTGCTGAAGATCCTTTTTGCCCTTTTGCAAAGAACTCTTCTACTTCACGTGTTTCAGATTTTTGTAGTCCACGGATTTCTGTCGCAAATTTTTCGATACTTGTCGCAATTAAAGCAATTGTAGAAATATAATCCGCATGTAAATCACGAGGCAAGATCTGTGTCGAGATTTCCTGAGGACGAATTCCAAGTTTTGCACACACATATGCTTCCACTTCTGGCGGAATATTCGCAAATGTCCCCACAGCCCCGCTAATTTTACCCGCTTCAACCCCTTTTGCAGCACGTTCGAAACGTTCGATATTGCGTTTCATTTCTGAATACCATAAGGCTAATTTCAAGCCGAAAGTTGTTGGTTCAGCGTGAACTCCATGCGTTCTTCCCATGCAAACTGTATCTTTATATGCTAGTGCTTTTTCTTTAATGATTTCTAGGAAGTCCGCTAAGTCCTTTCGTAAAATGTCGTTGGCTTGTTTTAATTGATAGCCGTAAGCTGTATCCACTACGTCGGTACTTGTTAGACCATAGTGAACCCATTTCTTTTCTTCTCCAAGACTTTCAGAGACACATCTTGTAAAAGCAACGACATCATGTCTTGTCTCTTCTTCGATTTCAAAAATACGTTCAACTGTGAATTTCGCATTTTTACGAATCTTCTCTACGTCTTCTTTAGGGATTTCTCCTAATTCAGCCCAAGCTTCATCTGCTAAGATTTCAACTTCTAACCAACAGTTATAACGATTTTCATCGGACCAAATTTTCGCCATTTCTGGCCGTGTGTAACGTGTAATCATGATTTCCTCCTAATACAATTCCATCGTAATATGTGAAATACCAACAATGTCATACGGTTCTGAAACAACTTCAAATCCAAGTGACTCATATAGTTTTTGCAAGTGTGTTTGAGCGTGTACTACAACAACTGTATCTACAAACCACTCTTTACAAACTTCTTTAGCGCGCTCTAACAACGCACGGCCTTTTCCTTGTCCTTGGAATCGCTTGTCTATTAACACTCTACCAACACGAACTTTATCTTTTTCAGGGATAATGCGTAAATAAGAAATCACTTCCTGAACATCATTCATCTCAAATAGATGCCATGATTTTTTATCTGTATCGTCAATTTCTTGATAATTCAAATCTTGTCCGACAATAAAGGTTTCGATTCTGGCTTTGTAAATCGCGACAATCTCTTCCTTCGTTAGTTCATCATAGTTTTTTAAATACCACATCGAGAATCAACCTCTCTTTGTCTTGAAATAATTTCTTGTATCTTGTTCATCTTTCTTTAATTGAGCGATTAACGCATCGATTCCTTCAAATTTCAATTCTGGTCTTAAGTATTTTAACCATTTCACGCGAACTGGAAGGTGATAAATATCTTTATCAAAATCGAGCAAGTTCACTTCAATCGTTACTTTATGAACATCATCAAAGGTTGGATTGATTCCAATAGAAGCCATACCAGGAATCCATTTACCTTCCACAAACATTTCAACAATATAAACTCCATTTTTTAAAAGGAATGTATCATTGGAAACTTCAATGTTCGCAGTTGGGAACCCCAACATCTTACTACCGCGACCAAAACCGTGAACAACAACACCATCCATAATGTAGTCGTAACCTAACAACTCATTAGCTTTTTCAATCTCACCTTGGAGCAGTAAATCACGCACAGCGGTAGAACTAATCTTTCCATTATCACTCTTTTGTTCAGCAATTGAAATAATCTCAAAACGATTAGAAGCGTACTTTGGTAACAATTCCATATTCGCAATATCTCGTTTCCCGTAAGTATAGTCAAATCCCGCTACGACAACTTTTGCGTTTAAACCGAAAATATATTGATCTACAAATTCTTGTGGTGAAAGAGCCCCAAATTCTTTTGTAAAATCAACCAAATAGAAAATATCGACACCAAGTTCTTTTAATAGTTCTTTCTTGCGTTCTAGAGGAGATACATATTGAATGCTATCAGGATCTACATTTTGGAAAATAACAGATGGATGCTGATTAAAAGACATCACTGCTACTTTATAACCACGTTCCTCTGCGACCTTTTTTGCTGTTGTAATCACTTCTTTATGTCCTAGATGAATTCCATCAAAGAATCCTAAAGCGAGGACAATTGGTTCCTGAATAATACACTCTTTAGCATAAGGGTGTGATAACTCAATTGTTTGCATTCTTCTCTCCTTTCTAAAACATTTTTATTGGTTTTAATAAGCCTTTTTTGACTGGATGAGGACCATAAATTGCTATAAGTTGGTCTCCATAATAACAAGCAGTCGGTGAAACAATTTGTGGAAACTCATCTTGCGTTAAAAGGGCACCGTTTTTAAATCGAACGAATTCGTCCTTTGTTAAAATCATTCGAGGATATTCATCGAATACAATATCTACTGGCTTTAGTACTTCTTGAATTTTATCGTTTACTACAAGTTCATTTAGCTGCTCTAATGTAATGCAATCATCTGCATGGAAAGGTCCGCTTTTTACACGGGTTAATTGCGACATATGCGCCTCAACACCCAATGATTTTCCTAAATCGACAGAAAGTGTTCGAACGTAAGTCCCTTTACTACAGCTCACCTCAAACTTCCATGATTGTGTCTTCCTATCTTCATTATACACTGGCTCTGAAATCCGTTTGAAGTCGTATAGTGTAGCTTTTCGAGAAGGTCGTTCCACTGCTTCTCCGGCTCTTGCGTATTCATACAGACGTTTCCCATTCACTTTAACTGCAGAATACATAGGAGGAATTTGAGTAATTTCTCCAATAAAGCCTTGCATTTTTTCATCAATCTCTTGAACTGAAAACGGCGTTTCGATAGGTGTTGTTGACACAACTTTTCCATGAGCATCCTCTGTTTCGGTAGAAAACCCTAATGTAATCTCACCTTGATAGACTTTGTTAGCTTCATGAAGGTTCTCCACAACTTTAGTCGCTTTACCGATACAAATTGGTAAGACGCCATCCACCTCAGGATCAAGAGTACCAGAATGACCAACTTTTTTCGTTTTCAATATTTTTCTGACTTTATAGACACAGTCAAACGACGTCATGCCTTTCTCTTTCCATAACGGAAGGATTCCGTCCATCACTTTCATCCTTTCAAGCTTACATTTGCTTACTTATTGTAACATAATTCAACCTTTTCCTCATTGATATTGAATACAGGTTTTTATCAGAAAAATATGCTATTATAAGATGTAAACTAATTTGATAGGAGTGACTTTATGTCCAGAGTATATATTGTAACGGACTCGACAGCAGATTTAACTGAAGAGGAAGTAAAACAATTTGAAATCTCCATCGTCCCAATGAATATTTCAATCGATGATGAAAACTATATCGATGGTGTAACGATTACAAAAGATGAATTTAAACAAAAAATGATTGCAAGCAGCGAGCTTCCCAAAACTGCTCAACCTTCTATTGGTCGTTTCGTTGAAGTGTATGACGAACTTGGTAAAAATGGGGACTCTGTTATTTCCATTCAAATGATGCGTTCGATTAGTGGTACTGTGGATGCCGCTCGCCAAGCAGCTGATATTACTGAGACAAACGTCAAAGTAGTTGATTCAGACTTCACTTCCAGATCTATGGGTATGATTGTTAAAGAGGCCGCAAAAGCCGCTCAAGAAGGAAAAACAGTAGAAGAAATTCTAGAAATTATTGAAGATGCCAAGAAACGCACTACTCTTTATTTAACCGTAGTAAACTTAGATAACTTAATTAAAGGTGGACGAATTAGCCAATTAATGGGGATGTTTTCAAATTTACTTAATATTAAATTATTCCTACAAGTCATCCACGGAAAAATTGAGATTATTCAAAAAGGTCGAGGTTTAAAATCCCTTCAAAAAAAATATGATGAAATCTTTGAACAGATGAAATCCGCTCCAAATGGGATTCAAGAAATCGGAATTATGCATGCTGGTTTAAGTGAATTTAACGAAGGAAATATTGCACGTGTACGTGAACTCTTCCCTGATGTGCCACTCACAATTGTAACAACTTCTCCAATCATTATGAGCCACACTGGCGTTGATGCAATGGCGATTACTTACTTAGAAAATAAATAAAAAATAAAGCAACTAACTCTGGCTTTCAGAATTAGTTGCTTTTTTGTTAGTTCAATAATTGTCCGATAAAGATACCTACATAAGTACCGATGATGTAACCTAATGTTCCTACAAGCATTGTAGGGGCTACGAATCGATGCCATCCTTTAGAAATAGCCATCGCTGCAGCTGTTGTTGGTCCACCAATATTCGCATTTGAAGCAAGAATCGCTTCTTCTACTGTGAAACCGAAGATTTTTGCACCAGCAAAAGTCACTGCCATGTTCACAAAAACCATGATTGCACAGAACACAAGTAATAATGGAGATTTTTCAATGATTGCTCCGATTGAAGCTGGAATTCCGATGACTACAAAGAATAAGTAAATCAAGAATGTTCCAATTTCGTTTGCCCCACTAATCTTCTTGAAGTATTTTGCAAAAATCGTTGAGCAAGCTACTGTTAATGTTGTTAGAATTAAATATTTATTCGAAACTAATTGAATAAGACTGTTATCACCTAGACCTGAAATAATTTCAGATAATGTAAAGCTAATAGTTACGATAATAACAGAAATTGCAAAAACAAAAGCTACATCTTGAACCGTAATCACAGTATCTTTTCCATAAGCTTTTTCTTCTTCCTCTTTCACACCTTCAGTATACGCAAATTTGAAATGTTTCTTGAAGAATCCAATCGAAGGAATCATCAGTAAAATTAAGAAGTAGAATAACATTAACAAGTTATCCGCAACTGTTGCTGCAGAAATGAGTTCTTTTGGAATTTCGAAAGCTGATGAAACGGCAACAAAGTTCACTCCACCACCGATATAACTTCCGACCATCATCCCAGCAATATGGTTTAATACTGGAATCGATTTTGACAAGGCTAAATATCCTAATACTGCTCCAAGAACAGTTCCTACAGAACTAATGAGGAAGATAGCTAGTAAACGTCCACTTTCTTTCCAAATTTGTTTTAAATCACATTGGAACAATAACATTGGAATGGCTAATGGAACAACAACTCCCCATACTTGATCGTATACTGGTGAATCAGTTGGGATAACGCCTAAATTACTTAATGTCGCTGCCATTAACAGTCCAATAATGGCTCCGCTAATCTTTGCAGCCCATTTATATCGATTTTCTAAAAAGATACTAATGGTCGCAATTCCAACGATAATAGACCACAGTACCCATGTATTATTTGCATCAATCATGAAACACCTCTTCTGCCTTATTTAACATACTAGAAAATTATCATATATGATAATTTTCACTAAAAGAGCAAAAGAGATATTTATGATTGGTGTACTTTTGCTCTTTAAGACATTATCTTTGTTCATCTTCTTCATGAATCGATTTTAAAAGCTCGTCAATATGATTGCCGTAATCAACTGATTCATCACGTTTAAAAATCAATTCAGGAGTTTTATACAAGGATAATCGCTTCCCTAATTCACGACGGATTAGGCCTTTTGATTTTTCTAAACCACGTTCAGTCGCTTGACGTTCACTAGCTAGTTTTTGAAGTGTTGTGTAGTAAATAGTAGCAATTTGAAGGTCACCAGTTACTTCAACTTCAGTAATTGTAATTTCTTGTACACGTGGATCACGAACCTTTTTAGATAAGATATCATTTACTTCTCGTAAAATTTCTTGTGACACACGTCCAACTCTAAAGTTTGCCATTTTGTCTCCTTTCCAACGAAAGAGGCACTGCAATCAGTCCCTCTTCGTTCTACTAAATCATAATAATTTATTAGTAATTGCGATCGATTCATAACGAATTTTCTCGCACTATTTTATAACGGCTTGACCTCCTAGCTTTGGCGTCCACTTCGTTAAGCTTCGTAAAATCTTCTCGATTTTCCTCTCCTTAACTCCAGTGTTCCAAAGCTGAGCAGTCGGTCTCGCACTATTTGGATAACGGCTTGAAAATTCTGAATCGACGTGCGTCTCCCGAAACATCCGCTCGACTATTCTAGTCGCTTACGGTGTTCCGGTCCAACGGTTCGATTCATAACGAATTTTCTCGCACTATTTTCTTTTAATCTCGACCATTTCGTACGCTTCAATGATATCATCTACCTTGATGTCGTTGTAGCCGTCAATCATGATACCGCACTCGAATCCAAGTTTAACTTCTTTAGCGTCATCTTTGAATCGTTTTAAGCTTGCTAATTCTCCTTCGTAAATAACAATGTTATCACGGATTAAACGAACTGAGCTTGAGCGTTTAACAACACCTTCTAATACATATGAACCAGCAATTGTTCCAAGTTTTGAAACAGTGTATGTTTCACGAACGATTGCTTGACCAGTAATTTTTTCTTCAAACTCTGGATCTAACATACCTTTCATCGCTGTTTCAATTTCATCTATTACATTATAAATGATGCGGTGTAAGCGAATATCTACTTGATCAGATTCCGCTTGTATTTTCGCTTGTGGCGTAGGTCTCACGTTAAATCCGATGATAATCGCGTTACTTGCTGTTGCAAGAGTAATATCGCTCTCGTTGATTGCCCCTACAGCTGTATGAATAATCTTCACGCGAACGCCTTCAACTTCAATCTTTTGTAAGCTTGATGCTAATGCTTCAACAGAACCTTGAACGTCAGCTTTGATAATCACGTTAACTTCTTTCAATTCTCCTTCTTTCAATGTAGAGAATAAGTTGTCTAATGTAATGCGGCTTGAAGCGTTACGTTGTTCGATTAACGCACGTTTTGCACGTTCTTCACCGGCAGCACGAGCAGTCTTTTCGTCTTCAAATACTACGAAGCGGTCCCCGGCTTGAGGTGAAGCGTTAAGACCTGTAATTTCAACTGGAGTCGCAGGTAAAGCAGTTTTCACACGGCGTCCTTGGTCATTCACCATTACACGAACACGACCAAATGTGTTACCCACAACGATTGGATCCCCAACTTTAAGAGTTCCTTCTTGAACCAATAATGTTGCGATAGGCCCTTTTGATTTGTCTAAACGTGCTTCAATTACAGTACCTAAAGCTAATCGGTTAGGATTTGCTTTCAATTCTTGAACTTCAGCTACTAATAGAATCATTTCTAGTAATTCTTCGATGTTTTGGTTGAATTTTGCTGAAATCTCAACGAAGATTGTGTCCCCACCCCATGCTTCAGGCACAAGTCCTAAATCTGAAAGTTCTTGCATCACACGTCCAGGGTTTGCTGCTGGTTTATCGATTTTGTTCACAGCAACAATAATTGGAACGTCTGCCGCTTTCGCATGGTTAATGGCTTCAATTGTTTGTGGCATTACACCGTCATCGGCTGCTACTACAATAACAGTGATATCAGTGATGTCTGCACCACGCGCACGCATTGTTGTGAAAGCCGCGTGACCTGGAGTATCTAAGAACGTAATCGGTTTTCCATCAATTTTGATTTGGTACGCACCAATATGTTGAGTAATTCCCCCTGCTTCTCCCGCTACAACTGAAGAGTTACGTAATTGGTCAAGCAATGTTGTTTTACCGTGGTCAACGTGTCCCATGATAGTTACAACTGGAGGACGTACAGTACTTTCAACGTTTTCAGAAGCTGCTTCTTCAAAATATACATCTAAATCAGAAATATCTTTTTCGATTTTTTCTTCAGCATCCATACCGTAGTCAGCCGCCAATAATTCAATAGCGTCTTTTGATAGACCTTGGTTTAATGTTGCCATTACGCCTAGTAAGAATAATTTTTTGATGATTTCTGCAGGTTCACGTTTGATTTTCTTCGCTAATTCAGCAACAGTCATACCATCTGTGTATACTAATACATCTGGTAATTCATGGAATTTACGTGCAGGAACAGCTGGTTTAGTTTTTTGTTCATCACGACGGTTTCCTTTTTTACCTTTTTGGTTGCGGTTTTTCTTGCTAAAGCCATCATTGTTAGAATCGCTATAACGTTGTTGATTTCTTCTGTCATTATTACGATTGTTTCTTGGTGATTCAAAACGATTGTTGTTATTGTTTTGTTTTTGGTTATTACGAGGACGTTCTGCTTGTCCTTGTTGGTTTGAATGAGCTTCAGTGCGTGCTGTTTCTTTCTTAAATGAAGGACGGTTTCCATTCGCATTTTGTTGTTTTTGATTTGGACGTTCTTGATTTCTCTTATCATTTTGGTCATGACGTCTTTGGTTGTGAGAATGGTTTCGTTCTTGATTTTGTTTTTGATGCCCTTGTTTTGGAGCGCGATCTTCTCTCTTCGTGAATTCTTGCTTAGGAGTTTCCTTTTTAGTTTCAGCTTTTTTCGCTTCTTGTTTTGGAGCAGGTTTTACTTCTTGCTTTGGCGCTTTTGCTGCTGGTTTATTAGCAGGTTTAGAATTCCAGGCTCCTTTAATTTTTGAGATTTCAGATTCTTCCATAGTAGACATATGGCTATTGTATGAAATACCTACTTCTTTTGCTTTTTCAATAATTTCTTTACTAGCCACATTCAATTCTTTCGCTAATTCGTATACGCGAGTTTTCGACATAGTCTCACCTTCCTATTCGTTCATATCGTTAAATCCCTTCATCTTCAGTAGACTCTTTGTAAACCCTCGATCATCAATTAAAACGATAGAACGTCTTTTGCCAATCGCTAAAGACAATTCATCTGTTTCAAATTGCTGAACAAAAGGAATTTCATAATATTCACATTTGTTTTTGATTTTTTTAACCGTGTTTGCACTACAATCTTTGGTACAAATCACTAAATTTCCTTTTTGTCTTTGAATACTTTGGATAACTTGCTCCTCGCCACTAATGAGCTTACGAGCAGCTGTTGCCATTCCAAGTAGATTCAAAGCTCTTTGTTTAACGAGCTCTTCCATCACTAAACAACTCTTTTCTTGCTTTTTGATGTTCTACATAAGCGAGAAGCTCTTCATAAAATGCATCTGGAATTTCAATTTCTAATTGTTTTTCAAACAGACGATTTTTCCAAGCTTTCTCAACTAAAGTAGGTTCAAGAGTAATATAAGCGCCACGGCCGTTTACTTTACCAGTTGGATCGATTTGCGCAACACCTTCAGCATTACGAACAATACGAACCAACTCTTTCTTCGGCATCATTTCACCAGAAGCGATACAACGGCGCATCGGAATCTTTTTCTTTTTCATCGTGCACCTCCTGTATTTTATTCTTCTTCAGAAGAAGCTTCTTCTGTTTCTTCAACGACTGGATTTGCTAAGTTTTCTAAATACTCTTCATAAGCAGTTTCAGATTTAATATCAATACGGTATCCTGTTAATTTTGCTGCTAGGCGTGCGTTTTGACCGCGTTTTCCGATTGCTAAAGAAAGTTGATGGTCAGGAACCACGACGATACAACCGTTATTATCCGAATTAAATTCAACTTTCAACACTTGAGCTGGATTTAAAGCATTTTTAATATAGATTGCTGGATCTTCATTCCATTCAACAATATCCATATTTTCACCATTTAATTCTTCAACAATGTTATGAACTCGTTGCCCACGTGGCCCTACACATGTACCGACTGGATCCAAGTTAGCATCGTTAGTACGAACTGCAACTTTAGCACGATCTCCCGCTTCACGTGCAATAGATACGATTTCTACTACACCATCATAAATTTCAGGAACTTCTTGCTCAAATAAACGTTTTAATAAATCTGGATGCGTACGACTCACAAAAATTTGAGGTCCTTTAGTAGTGTTATCTACTTTAGAAACTAAAACTTTGATTCGTTGATCTGGTAAGTACTCTTCTGTAGGAATTTGATCTTGTTTCGCCATTCCAGCCACAATACGTCCAAGATTCACATACACATAACGGAAATCTTGACGATCTACAACACCCGTCATGATTTCATTTTCGTATTGAATGAATTCATTGTAGATATTTGTACGTTCAGCATCACGAAGACGTTGCATAATTACTTGCTTCGCTGTTTGAGCAGCAATACGTCCGAAGTCTTTTGGAGTTACTTCAAAGCGAATTTTATCTCCAACTTCATAGGCTTTATGCTTTTCGTGTGCTTCTTCAAGACTGACTTCTAGCGTTGAATCGAATACATATTCAACTACTTCTTTTACAGCATATACATGCATATTTCCTTTCTTTTGGTCAAACTCAACTTCTACATTTTGTGCTTGTCCATAGTTTTTCTTATACGCAGACACTAATGCTGCTTCTAAAGCTGTAATCACGACATCTTTAGAAATTCCTTTTTCTTCTTCGAGAACTGTTAATGCTCTAAGCATTTCTTTACTCATGTGTTTACTCCTTTACTCCTTAGAATTTAATTGCTAGACGTGCTTTCGCAATGTTTTTTCGTTCAATGGTAAATTCTTTTGTTCTTGTTTTGATTTGTACGTTCAACGTAACGGTTTCCTCGTCAACAGAAAGAAGGGTTCCTTCAAGGAATTTTTCACCTTCAATGTTTTGATAAAACGATAAGTGTACATACGAACCAATAGCTGCTTTTAATTCTCCCTCATTTCTTAATGGGCGTTCTGCACCAGGTGAAGAAACTTCTAGGAAGTATGCCTGTGGAATTGGATCTGGATTTTGAGCATCAAGAATCTCACTGAATTTTTCACTCATAAAAGCACAATCATCTAAATCGATTCCACCTGGTTTATCCAAGTAAAAACGTAGAAACCAATTTTTTCCTTCTTTAACAAATTCTAAGTCGAATAACTCAAAGCCTTCTTTCTGAATTACCTCTTTAGTAAGCTCGGTTACCGTCTCAGTTACTTTACTCATAGCCTCAACCTCCTTATTAATCGAGTCCATGTCGATAAAAAGAGTGAGCGTTTCCGCTCACTCTCCTCTCAACTACTATTCTACTGTTTCAGTATATCATATTATTTGCGAATTTCGCAACTATTCTGATATTAGAACAAATCATCAAATAAGGATAATTGGTTTTCATCCGGCAGATGGTCTAAGACTTTATTTTCTGTCATATAATCAATTAAAGTCTTAGAAACTTTACCTCGAGTAGCTAAATCTTTCTTAGATAAGAAAGGTTGTTCTTGTCTAGCCTCAACGATTTTATTCGCAACGTTCAGTCCTAATCCTTGAATTGCTCTAAATGGAGCAATCAAAGAGTCGCCTTCTATCACAAAATTACTTGCCTTAGACTTATCAACATCCACCATCTTAAAGTGGAATCCACGTTCTACCATCTCGTTAGCAAGTTCAAGAACCGTTAACAAGTTTTGTTCCTTCGCACTAGCTTCCATTCCTTTTTCCCTAATTTCTTTAATTCGTTTCTTAATCATCTCTTTTCCTTGAGACATTGCAACGATATCAAAATCTTGTGCACGCACTGAGAAATAAGCGCAATAGTATAACAATGGTTTATGAACCTTAAACCAAGCTACACGTAATGCCATTAAAACGTAGGCCGCGGCATGGGCTTTCGGGAACATATACTTAATTTTTAAACAAGATTGAATATACCATTCAGGTACATTATTTTCTCTCATGATAGCCTGGAAGTCATCAGGAATCCCTTTTCCTTTACGAACACCTTCCATAATTTTGAAAGCTACACCTTCTTCAACGCCTTTATGGATTAAGTACACCATAATATCGTCACGACATCCAATAACTTCAGAAAGTGGAATATTATGAAGTCGAATTAATTCTTCGGCATTTCCAAGATACACGTCCGTACCATGGGATAGACCAGAGATTTGAAGGAGCTCCGTAAAAGTGTTTGGTTTTGTCTGTTCAAGCATCCCTCGAACGAATTTTGTACCAAATTCTGGAATCCCAAGAGTTCCTGTATTCGAGTCAATTTGTTCGGGTGTAACACCTAAAACTTCAGTACCACCGAAAATTTTCATTACTTCTGGATCATCTGGTGGAATTGATTTTGGATCCATTCCTGATAAGTCTTGCAACATACGAATCACGGTTGGATCATCGTGTCCAAGAATATCTAGTTTTAATACATTATCGTGAATCGAGTGGAAGTCAAAGTGTGTTGTTCTCCATTCAGCACTTAAATCATCAGCTGGATATTGAATTGGTGTAAAGTCGTACACATCCATGTAATCCGGAATAACAATAATCCCTCCAGGATGTTGGCCTGTACTTCTTTTCACGCCAGTACAACCATTAGCAAGTCTTTCAATTTCAGCTTGTCTGAACTCTAATCCTAAATCTCTTTCGTATCCTTTCACATACCCAAATGCGGTCTTATCAGCAACGGTACTAATAGTTCCTGCACGATATACGTAATCTTCCCCGAATAATACTTTTGTATAGTTATGGGCTTGTGGCTGATATTCCCCACTAAAGTTTAAATCAATATCGGGAACTTTATCTCCGTAGAATCCTAGGAAGGTTTCAAACGGAATGTCGTGTCCATCTTTCACCATCCTCGTATTACATCTTGGACAGTTTTTTTCAGGTAAGTCAAAACCAGACCCAACTGATCCATCATCAAAGAATTCTGATAATTGGCACTGTGGACATCTATAGTGAGGTGCTAACGGATTCACTTCGGTAATTCCAGTTAAAGTAGCTACTAAGGATGAACCTACCGATCCACGTGAACCGACTAAATAACCGTCTTGATTACTCTTTAATACAAGTTTTTGAGCAATTAAATAAATTACCGAAAAACCATTTCCAATAATACTCTTTAGCTCTTTTTTAATACGATCATCCACAATTTTAGGAAGAGGGTTTCCATACCATTCATGGGCTTTATCATAACTTAGTTTAGTTATCTCATCCTCTGCTCCTTCAATTTTTGGAGTATATAAATCATCCTTTACAGGTGTAATTTCCTCTAATTGTTCGCTAACCCAATTAGAATTTGTAACGACTACCTCATAAGCTTTTTCTTCTCCAAGAAATGCGAATTCTTTCAACATTTCATCTGTTGTTCTTAAATGAGCATCAGGATACTCTTGTGGAACTCCATTGTTGACTGAAGTTAACAGTATTTCTCTATAAATCTTATCTTCAGGATTTAAATAATGAACATTCCCAGTTGCCACAACTGGTTTTCCAAGTTCATCCCCTAATCTCACTAAGTTTTGGATAATTTCTTCTAAGTGGTGTTCATTTCGAATTAATTCTTTTTTTATAAGAGGACGATAAATAGCTTTTGGCATAATCTCGATGTAATCATAAAACTTCGCTTTTTCTTTGGCTTCGTTATACCCTTTTTGCATCATCGCTTCAAAAACTTCACCTTCAGAACACCCCGAACCTAGCAAGAATGAATCTCTTCGACTAGAGAGCATGCTCCTTAAAATACGAGGAACTCGGTAATAGTACTGAATGTTCGATTGAGAAACCACCTTGAATAACTCTTTTAATCCAGCTTGATCTTTTGCAAAAATCGTCGCATGAAAAGGACGGCCATTCTTAAACACTTCTTCAGGATGAATATTTGTATTTAATTCATCATGATATAAAAGTTGATGGTCATTTGCTGCTTCTTTCAAGAAAATGTGACATAAATAGCCCGTTGTTTCAGAATCATATACGGCACGGTGGTGTTGTTCTAAAGCAACATTATAACGTTTTGCAAGTGTATTTAAACGGTGTGATTTCAATTGTGGATGAAGCATACGAGATAATTCTAAAGTATCGATAACTGGCTGTTCAGTTCGCTCAATTCCAACATTTTCATAGCCTGTATTTAAAAAGCCCATATCAAAGCTAGCATTATGCGCAACTAAGATACAATCTTTAGAAAATTCATGGAATTCTTTTAACACTTGTTCAACAGATTTAGAACCTCTGACCATATCGTCGGTAATCCCCGTTAGTTGAATCGTTGTTGCAGATAATGGATGACCAGGATCAATAAATTCTTCGAACTTGTCAATTACAACACCATTCTTCATTTTGACAGCTGCTAATTCGATAATGCTATCATAAATTGCAGAAAGCCCTGTTGTTTCAACGTCAAAAACTACATAAGTCGCATCTTCTAATAAAATATGTTGAGGATTGTATGCTACATTCACATGGTCATCGACAATGTTTCCTTCTAAACCATAAAGAATCTTAATTCCGTTTTTCTTTCCAGCACCATGAGCTTCAGGATAAGCTTGTAAATTCGCATGATCTGTAATCGCAATCGCCTTATGTCCCCATTTAGCAGCTTGACTTATTAAATCACTTGGAGAATTCGTTGCATCCATTACAGACATATTCGTATGCATATGTAATTCAACACGTTTTTCTCCTTCAAATGTATCCTTTCTTCCTTCGTGTTTAACTAAATTCATATCACGAATGATCATTCCCAGTTCTTGAGAATATTTATTAACCTCAATACTACCAAACGCCTTCACCCAGGTTCCTTTTTTTAATCCTTCTAACGCGGCTTCATCTTCAGGAGTTGAAGGAAATAAAGTAGCGCTGATTGATGAAGTGTAATCTGTTAGTTTAATATTTCCGAAAAGCTTTCCTTTTGCTTTCCCTCTGCGAAGTTCAATATCAAAAATTTTGCCTTCAATAACTACATTTCGTTCTTCTTCAAAAATATCAGCAATGGCTCTCGTTCCAGAATTAGATTTGATGAGCTTCCCATAAATGACGCCGTCCTGCTTGGATGAAGTTGGCATAGACTTATTCTTTGAGGAAAAAGTCGTCATCATTTGTGCGTTCTTTTGAGCTTCATTAAAATCATCCTGAATTTGCTGTTCCTTTTGTTCAAAAAGCTCCGTCATCTTTTCATGCATTTCATCATCTAGTTGGATGTGAATTCCTACTTTTGGAAACCCAACTTCCATATATGCTTGCTGAATCTTTGGAATACAGTTTTTGACTAAGTGAGTTTTCGTTAATTCATTTGGACAATGAATTTGAATTAGATTATTTACAAACTTCGGTGTTTGTCCTAACAATATTTGATGAGAAACGGATGATTCATCCTTTATAGCATCAAGTATATAAGCCCAATAATCCTGAATTAAAGTTTCATTGACAAACACGTTTTCTTCAGTTGTTATAATTGCTTTTGCTCCACCAAAACGTTCGTAATTTTTACTCAATAATTCAGTAAACAATTGAAATTTTTCAAAGAGAAAAATATTTGGATTATGAATATGGAAAATCCAGTTTTGATTTGATTTTGAAATGTCAATTCGTAATAACTTAGCGTCATCAAAATCCGGTGAGAAAACATTAACATCAGCAATATCAAATTGTTCAATTACTTTTTTCATTAAATCCTTATGTGATTGGCTCATTGTTTCCTCCTTTTTTTACATAAGAAGAGTGTTCTACAGATGTAGAAACACTCTTAGGTTAATTAAATAATTTCATAATATCATTCCAAGTAACAAGAAGCATTAACGCAAAAAGGAAGATAGCTCCTGCAATCGTTAAATAGCCCTCTTTTTCAGGATCTAATGGTTTCTTTCTTATTCCTTCGATAAAGTTTAAAACAAGTTTTCCTCCATCTAAAGCAGGAATTGGTAAAAGATTCATTACTCCGAGATTCGCACTAATCATTCCCATAAATGAAAGTAAGTCTATTAAACCATTCTTAGCAACCTGTGAGGTCAAACTGTAAATAGCCACTGGTCCACCAAGTTGATTTAAATTAAAACCTTTAGTAAAAATTGATCCTAATGCAGACAATACCAACACAATTACACTGATTGTTTGCGTAAATCCATATCCAAGAATCGATAAAATACTATTATCTAAAGTTCTAGTTACACCTAGTTGGCCTATTTTACTTCCGTTCTGACCTTCAACTGATTTTGGAGTGATACTGACATTTTTTGTATCACCATTTCTTTGAATTGTCATCGAAAGAGTCTTATCCGCGCTTGAACGAACAATTGAAGTCATTTCATCCCATGAGTGAATATCTACTCCGTCAATCGAAATGATTTTATCCGATGTTTGAAGTCCCGCTTCATGAGCAGCTGATTGATCACTAACTTGGCCAATTACAGGATCATTAGAAGGTACTCCACCTTGCATAAAACCTACGATAATAAAAATGATGATGGATAAAATAAAATTATTCATTGGCCCTGCAGCATTCGTTTTAATTCGATTCCATAAACTGGCAGAGTTAAATTGACGTTCAATCGGTGCGACAACAACCTCCGTACCATCACTCTCAATGATTGTTGCTTGCTTAGAAACCGTTAAATTTACTTTTTCTTCTGAATTGACAAAGTAGCCACTTAAAGTCATTGAACGATGCAAATCAGCTTCTTCTATTTGGAAAGGGACTGAATTTTCAATGATTAAATGTTCATCAAAGTTTAGTTTTTGAACAATATTTTCTTTATCCAATTCAATAGTAATCATCATTCCAGGTTTAATTTCTTGTTCATCCTCATCATGACCTGCCATTCTAACATAACCACCAATTGGCAATAATCTTAATGTATAAACCGTTTCACCTTTACGAACCTGAAAAATTTTTGGCCCCATTCCGATTGCAAATTCTCTAACTAAAATTCCAGCTTTCTTAGCAAAATAATAGTGACCAAATTCGTGAATTATAACAATAACACTAAAAACAAACAAGAATGCAATAATTGCTTGCAACTCTTTCACCTCTCTTAATTATTTCCAAAGAATTTATAAATAATTTGGAACATAAACATTGCAAAAAATGTAGAATCAAATCGATCTAAGACTCCACCATGTCCAGGAAATAGTTTTCCCGAATCCTTGACATTAAACTGTCTCTTATATGCAGACTCTACTAAATCTCCCAACTGTCCAAAAACTGATAAGCTAACGATTAATAAAACAAACTCTAAAACGGAAAAATTAACTGGATTATAGAATGGTACAACTAGTAATCCTAATCCTAAAGAACCAATCACCCCTCCAATAGAACCCTCAATTGTTTTATTCGGACTGATATCAGGTGCTAATTTATGTTTTCCAAATTTTCGTCCAAAAATATAAGCAAAGGAGTCTGTCCCCCAAATGATTAAGAACACAAAAATTGCCATTCCAAAACTAATACTTCTTACAAATAAAATCCCTGAAAAACCTCCACCAACGTATAGAGAAATGAGGGAGCAAAAAGCAGCATCTTCAAATGAGAATCGATCACTTTTATATACTGTTAGTGTCATTAATAGCATGACTATAAGGAAATAAATGAAGAAATAATCTATTCCTCTAGGTAATGCTACTAGCGGTCTTTGTGAAAATAAAAATGACAATGTTGCTAATAAAGTTAATACACCTTCAACAGAAAATATGTTCATTTTTTTCATTTGGAAAAATTCATAAATCCCAACAGTAGATAATAAAAGAAATAGTGTTCGAAGGCCTATTCCACCTTCATATAATAACGGAAGAAAGATTCCCAAAGCGATTAAAGCAGTAATAACTCTTTTCCCCATCTAAGCAAGTCCTCCATAACGTCGATGTCTACTCTGATATGTTTGAATAGCTTTATGCAAATCGTCTTCAGAGAAATCAGGCCAAAAGATATCCGTAAAATAGTATTCACTATAAGCTAATTGCCATAGTAAAAAATTACTCAATCTAACTTCTCCGCTCGTACGTATCATTAAGTCAGGGTTTTGTAATTCTCCTAAAAATTGAGTTTGTAAATGCGATTCAAAAATAGCCTCATCAATATTTTCGATTTCCAATTCGCCTTGTTTTACAAGCGTAGATATTGCCTTCGTTGCCTCAATAATTTCAGCACGCGAACCATAATTCAAAGCAAATGTTAAAACCATTCCAGTATTATTTTTGGTGTCTTCTACAGCTTTTAAAACAATGCTTTTTGTTGCTTCAGGTAATTCATCAATAAACCCAATTAATTGAATCTTCATATTTCTCTCTTGGAGCTCTGGCATGAATGTTCCAAAAAAATCACCCGGTAATTTCATTAAAAAACTGACTTCTTCAGTTGGTCTTTTCCAATTTTCAGTACTAAAAGCATATAAAGTCATTGCTTTCACGCCCAATTCATCAGCAGCAATAGCAATTCTTTTAACAGTGCTCATTCCCTCTTTATGTCCTGCTATTCTAGGAAGATTACGTTTTTTCGCCCAACGCCCATTTCCATCCATAATAACGGCAATGTGTTTTGGGATATTATTAGAATCTAAAGAAATTATTTCCGTTGCATCTTCTTTCTTTGATTGTTTCTTCCAAAAAACCATGGCATCCATTCCTTTTCATGTATTTCCTTTCTATTGTAACAGATGTTGCAGTTCTTTTATAGTATTCTATTTTCAAGATTAAAAAAAATATAACCTACTGAATACATTGGTTTATAAAGGGAAAAATGTTATACTTATAGACAGATTTATGAAACAAATAAAGGAGTCATGCCATGATTACTATGAAGGATATCGTGCTAGAGGGACATCCTGCTCTAAGAAAACGTGCAGAAAAACTTACCTTTCCTCTTTCACCTGAGCATCAAGAATTAGCTAAAGAGATGCTTGAATTTTTACATAACAGCCAAAATCCTGAAATTGCAGAAAAATACGGATTACGCGCAGGTGTCGGCTTAGCAGCACCTCAACTTGGAAAAAGCATTCAAATGATTGCTCTACTCGTTCCAGGTTTTGAGGAAGAAGAAGCGATTTTAGATGAAGTCTGGATTAATCCTCGTATCATGAGAGAATCCGTTAAAAAAGCTTGTTTGAAAGACGGAGAAGGATGCTTATCTGTTAATCGTGAAGTTCCAGGTATAGTACTTCGCCCAGAACGGATTACAGTTAAGTATCAAGATGTTAACGGTGATGAATTTGTTCGTACTTTAAATGATTATGAAGCCATCGTAGTTCAACATGAAATTGATCATTTAAATGGCGTTATGTTCTATGATCATATTAACCAGTCACAACCAATGTATATCCCTAAAGGAGCCGTTGTCATTGGAGAATAAGAAACCCATTCTGGTGTTTGATTTAGACGATACTTTATATTCTAAAAAGAAAGTATTTTTGGATACTTTAAAAGAAATCTATCCAAATACTTCATTTGACGAGAGTTCGTATAAAATTTATCAAGAGAAAAGTGATGAAGCTTTTGAATTGTTTTCTAAAGGAAGTATATCATTAGAAGAGAATCATTTCTCACGTGTTCAAAATACGTTAACAGCTTTAGAGTTGCCCTCTTCATCACAAGAAACGATGACTTTTAAAAAACAATACCAGTTTATGATGGATCATATCCAATTAGATAAAGATTGGTTCTCATTTTTCGATTACCTATCACCAAGAGCCAGTTTAGTTCTTCTAACCAATGGACCAACAGACCACCAATTAAAGAAAATTCATTCACTAAACTTATATAAATGGTTTACTTCAAAAAATATTTTCATTTCTGAAGATACAGGGGTTAAAAAACCGGAACCTGAAGCTTTTATAAATGTTGAAAGATTATTTCCTAATAATTCTCCATCAAAATTTTGGATGATTGGCGATGATTTGAAAAACGATATTTTTGGTGCTAAACAAAGAAATTGGAATACGATTTATTTCAAGTATGAAGAAACCATACAGTCTCTAATGAGCTCTCCTCTTTCAACTCCCAATCAATTATTAGAAAAATTGCTAGACGAATGTTCTTTCGACTTATAAAACTATGAAAATAGAAGCATTCTATGCTAAAATATGATAGAAACATTATGAAAAAAATTAAAGGAGTACATACATGATTTTTAAAATTACTTACCAACCAACAAAAACAGAGGCTCCACGTCGTGAGAACACAGAAGCTTTGTATATCGAAGCAAGTGACAAGGTAGAAGCCCGCCGCCTTGTTGATGAAAATACTGAATACAACGTAGAGTTCATCCAAGAGCTAGATGAGAAACACCTAGCTTACGAAAAACAAAACCCAGAATTTAAATTAACGGTGTTCAAATAAAATGAAACCAAATATTAAAAACAACGAAACGGGCGTATTTGCTTTTGGCGGTTTAGGCGAAATCGGTAAAAACACTTATGGCGTTCAATTCCAAGATGAACTTATCATTTTGGATGCCGGTATTAAATTCCCTGAAGATGATTTACTCGGAATCGACTACGTGATACCCGATTATAGTTATATCGTTCAAAATATTAATAAAGTAAAAGGGCTATTTATTTCACATGGACACGAAGACCATATTGGTGGGATTCCTTTCTTAATTAAGCAAGCGAACATCCCTATTTATGCGACGAAACTTGCGATGTCTTTAATTCGAAATAAATTAGAAGAACACGGACTTTTAAGAGATGCGATTCTTCACGAAATTGATGAAGATAGCGTGATTAAATTCCGTAAAACACAAGTGAGTTTCTATCGCACGACCCACTCTATTCCAGATGCATTTGGGATTGTGATTAAGACTCCTCCAGGAAATATCGTGTTTACAGGTGACTATAAGTTTGACTTCACTCCAGTTGGAGAACCAGCGAATCTTCACCGTATGGCACAAATTGGTTCAGAAGGTGTCCTTGTTCTCTTAGGAGACAGTACAAACTCTGAAGTTCCTGGATTTACTCAATCTGAACAAGTTGTTGGAAAATCAATTAAAGAAATTATCCAACGTGTGGATGGACGAATCATTTTTGCGACATTCGCTTCAAACGTTTCTCGTCTAAAACAAGTAACAGATGTTGCTGTTGCAACTGGACGTAAATTAGCTGTATTCGGACGTAGTATGGAAGCTAGTTTCCGAACTGCTAGAGAATTAGGCTATATTCAAGCGCCAGATGATACTTTTATTGATGGACGAGAAATCAATCAATACCCTTCTGAGAAAGTCATTATTTTATGTACAGGCTCTCAAGGGGAACCAATGGCGGCCCTTAGCCGTATCGCTAACGGGACTCACCGTCAAATCTCTATTCAACCTGGAGATACAGTCATCTTCTCTAGTTCACCAATCCCTGGAAACACTTCAAGCGTTAACCGCGTCATCAACCTTCTTTCAGAAGCTGGTGCTGAAGTCATCCACGGTAAAGTTAACAATATTCACACATCTGGTCACGGTTCTCAAGAAGAACAAAAATTAATGCTTCGCTTAATGAAGCCTAAATACTTCGTTCCAGTTCATGGTGAATATCGTATGCAGAAGATTCAAGCGAACCTTGCAACTCAAGTGGGAATTCCAAAAGAAAACTCATTTATCTTAAGCAATGGTGATGTTCTTGCAGTCACAGCTGACTCAGCGCGCCGAGCTGGTCACTTCTTTGCCGGAGATGTTTACGTTGATGGTAACGGAATTGGTGATATCGGAAACATTGTTTTACGAGATCGTAAGACACTTTCTCAAGACGGTTTAGTTATCTGTGTAGCTACTGTTGACTATGAAAACCGTGAACTAGTGGCTGGTCCAGATATGCTCTCTCGTGGATTTATCTACATGAAAGAGTCTGGTCAACTTCTAAATGAAGCACAAGCTATCCTTCGTGATGAAATTGAAGAATTGCTTTTGGACACTGAAGAAGTACTAAACGAACGTTCTCTCAGAAATAAAATCACAGACGTTTTAGGTCCTTTCTTATTTAAGAAAACGGAACGTCATCCAATGATTCTTCCAGTAATTCTAGGAGTTACTGAGGCAGATACTTTAGAATAAATAAATTAAGAGGTGTACCGCAATCGCGGTACACCTCTTTTCTATTGAACTTAAACTAGCTGTTATAGTTTACTTTCATTATTGGAGTACTTTTTGAACATCTTCAATCATTAATTTAGTAGATTGTAATCCACCACCGCTGAGATACCATAAGTCAGAAGTTAATTGGATGACACGGTTATTCTTTACAGCGTTTGTTTCTTTGAATAATGCATTATTTAGAACTGTGTCTGCATTTGAGTTATCTCCTCCAATTGCTAAAGTTCTGTTTAATAAAATAATAGTATCAGGATTGATTTCTTTAATCCCTTCAAAACTCATTTCTTGTCCATGACGACTATCTTCAATCTTAGCATCAGTTGCTTTGAATTTGAGTGATTGATAAAGGAATGCAAAACGTGAATCTGCGCTAAAAGCGGACATCTTCCCTTCGTTAAGCATTAAAGTCAATGTTTTATTGGTTGATTTCTCATTCACATCAGCCACTTTCTTAATCGAAGCTTCTAGTGATTTAATTTCTTCCTCTGCTTTTGTCTCAGCCTCTTTACCAAATAGTGATGCTACCAAGCGGATGTTTTTAGACACCGAATTCCAGTAGTCTTTTTGGTCCACTGAGAAAATAACAGTTGGTGCGATTTCTTTTAATTGGTCTAAATATTTAATCGTACGACCTGAAGCGATGATTAAATCGGGTTCTAATGCAGCAATAGCCTCAATATCTGGTTCCACCATTGATCCTGTTGGTTGGATACTTGATGGTAAATCTTTTAAGTACGCAGGCAAAGTTTTTAAAGGCATCCCTACAATATGATCGACAAAACCAAGTTCGCGAATTGTATCGGCAACTCCTAAATCAAATACAACAATTTTCTTTGGTTTTGTTTTAACAGTTACGTCTTCTTTCCCGTTAGTAAGAGTCACTTCACTCTTTTCTTCTGCTGCAGCAGCTTGAGTTTGAGTCGTAGCTCCATCTGTTTTTGTTGTTTGTCCGCAAGCTGCAAGAATCAATACAGCTACTAAACTAATTAAAGCTAAAATTTTTTTCATTCTAATTCTCCATTCTTAATAATACATATTTTTTTGCCATTCATTTCAACCACTTCTAGTGGAATTTCATATAAAGCTGATAACACATCATCTTTCATCACTTTATCGACTGTATCATGGATGATACAGTTTCCATTTTTAAAACAACCAATATCATCTGAAAAATTACTTGCCATATTTAAATCATGCATCACAATCACAATCGATTTTTCTCTTTCGTCGACTAAGAATCGTAATAAATTCATTACTTCATACGCTTGCTTTAAATCGAGATGATTTAATGGTTCGTCCAGTAAAATCCATTCTGTATCCTGAGCTAAAACCATCGCAATGAGCGCTCGTTGGTACTGCCCTCCAGATAAAGTTCCAATGTCCTGTGTTCTAAAAGAGGTAAGATTTGTATTCACTAGCGCCTCTTCTACAATACGCTCGTCCTCTTTGGTAATTTTCCCTTTCGTATAAGGGAAACGACCAAAACGAACAAATTCTTCAACTGTCATACTGACATGTACCTGCTGATTTTGTTTTAAAACGGCAAGTTCTTTTGCTAGTTCTGTTGAATTCCACGCCTCAACTTCTTGTCCGTTAATATATATAAACCCTTCATCTTTCGGCAGAAGTCGACTCATCATCCCAAGAAGTGTTGATTTCCCGGCGCCGTTTGGTCCAATAAAAGAAGTCAGTCGATGTTTTGAGACTTCTAAATCCACATGATCAACAACAGGATGACGATATTTTTTTGTAACACCTTTAAGCTGCACCAGGATTCTCTCCTTTCACTAATAAGACTAAATATAAAACTCCACCAATCCCTTCAATAAACACGCTAATCGGAATCGTAAGTTGGAATACGCGCTCAACAATTAACTGGGAAGCCATCACAATCGCAAGGCCTAAAATAGCTGAAAACAACCATAAAATACCATGCTTATACTCTTTCGTTAACTGGTAGGTTAAATTGGCAATCATAAAGCCTAAAAATGGAAGTGGCCCTACTAGAATCGTTGATAAACTTGTCATAATAATCACGATAACAATCACTATATTACTGAGTCGTTTCGTATCGATTCCTAACATCTTTGCACCATCAACACCTAAATGAAGAGCATCGAGTTGATGTCGTATTTTATAGAAAATGACCATTAAAAGGATGAATAATCCAATCGCTACACCAATCATCATTGGTTGTGCATTCATTTTTTGGAAAGATGGATAAAGCGAACTTTGTAATTTATCAAACTCGTTTGGATCCATTAATACTTGTAAGAACGTACTTGCATTTCGAAAAAGCATCGAAAACGCCATTGTTAGTAGCAATAACACTTTGAAGTTCGATAGCATCATTCCTTTTGACGCATTCATTAAGAGCAGAAGTAAAATAATTTGAATTCCAATTGTAACTGCATAGATGATAACGGATTGTTCTACTTTTACTCCAAGTAAACTCTCAAAATAATAGAGACCACTTTGAATAAAGACGAATAAACTTTCAATCCCTAAAACACCCGGCGTTAAAAATCGATTTTGCACAACGGTTTGAAAGCTAATCGTCGAAATCGGAATAGCACAAGATACAATCACCATTACAAGTAGTTTCAATAAGCGACGTTGCATAATAAAGTTAGAAACATTTGTACTATTCTTCGTCGGAATTAGTAAATACGCCGCAATTAATAAGACGATGATTACACAGAGGATTCCTAATAAAATTTGTGTTTTCTTTTTCATAGGTCTCCTCCCCTCTTTTCCAGGCGAATCACTTGGAAAATAAAGAGTGCGGCCCCAAGAATACTTAAGATGATACTTACGGAAATTTCGTAAGGCGCAATCACTAAACGCGCGAGAATGTCACAACTCAATACAAGGCAAGCTCCAACGAACATTGTGAGTGGTACTAAATCCTTCATCTGAGATCCAAAACGAATGCGTACAATGTTTGGAACAATCACACCTATAAACGGTAAACTGCCCACTGTAATCATTGTTACGCTCGTTGTTAATGCGATTAATACTAATGTTAAGGACTCCATTCGTTTAACAGGAACCCCAAGATTTCTACTGATATCTTCCCCCATGCTGACCACTGTATAATAATGGGCAAATACAATACTAAGGACCAGAACAAATAAACATAAGTAAAGCCATTCATACTGATTTGTTTGAATCATCGAAAACGATCCTTGCATCCATGACGATAGACTTTGGACTAATTGAAATTGATATGCAATAAACTGTGTACATGCTCCAATGACTCCGCCAAAGATTAGACCAATTAAAGGAATCATCCATTTTTGTTTTATAGACAGATGGTGCTGTAAGGCGACAAAAAGGGCCGAGAAGCCAATCGCAAAAACAAAAGATGTTGCCATTTTTTCTAACAGACCAGGCGATGGGAATAATAATAAACTCATCATCAGTCCAAGTTTTGCAGCATCGACAGTCCCTATTGTACTTGGCGAAGCAAACTCATTTTGAGTGATCGTCTGCATTAATAATCCAGATACACTCATCGCCGAAGCTGATAATAAAATGCTGAATAATCTTGGAACCCTTGATTGCCAAAATAGTTGAGTCGCACTTTCTCCTCCACTAAACAATTCATTCCAAGAGAAACTAGACGCTCCGACTGAGAGCGAAATAACGCTTAAAAAAACTAATAATATGAATAAATAAATAACTCTTTTCATTTTCTCTCTTTCTAATTGATAATCATTCTCAATTACCATATTTGTTAGTTTACCAAATAATTCACTTGATTTAAACCCTTTTCCGTTAAAATAATGAAGTTTTCATAAAAATTGCAAAAAAAGAAGCAGTCCTTAAAGACTGCTTCTCAAACTCATTTCTTAATCTAAGAAATCTTTTAATTGTTTAGAACGACTTGGGTGGCGTAATTTCCGTAATGCTTTCGCTTCAATTTGACGAATACGTTCTCGAGTTACCCCGAATACTTGCCCTACTTGTTCTAATGTACGAATTTCACCGTTTTTATCAAGACCGAAACGTAAACGAAGAACGTTTTCTTCACGGTCTGTTAATTGTTCGAGAACTTCATCGAGCTGCTCTTTCAACAATGCATATGCTGTATGATCAGCTGGGCTTGTTGCGTTATCGTCTTCGATAAAATCACCTAAATGTGAATCATCCTCTTCCCCAATTGGAGTTTCAAGAGAAACTGGTTCTTGGGCAATTTTTAGAATTTCACGAACTTTTTCAGTTGGTAAATCCATTTCTGCTCCAATTTCTTCCGGTGTAGGTTCGCGTCCTAAATCTTGTAATAGTTGTCTTTGAACACGTACTAATTTGTTGATTGTTTCAACCATATGTACTGGAATACGAATTGTACGCGCTTGGTCTGCAATAGCACGTGTGATCGCTTGACGAATCCACCATGTCGCATAAGTCGAGAATTTGAATCCTTTCGTGTGGTCGAATTTCTCAACAGCTTTCATTAATCCCATATTTCCTTCTTGGATTAAATCTAAGAATTGCATTCCACGACCTACATAACGTTTTGCAATGGATACTACTAAACGAAGGTTGGCTTCAGCTAATTCTTGTTTAGCTTCTGTATCCCCTTCTTGAATTCGAAGAGCTAAAGCAACCTCTTCATCCGCACTAAGAAGTGGAACTCGTCCGATTTCTTTCAAATACATACGAACGGAGTCATTAATTTTTGTATTGGATGATAAAGCAGTATCATCTTCAACAGTTCCAACTTCAGCTTGTCGTTGACTTTCAACGGATAACTGATGACTTGTTGGTTCACCATTTGCATCAACAACACTAACCCCTGCATCCTCAAATTTTTGAATTAACTTATCCATTCCTTCCGCATCCAATTCAAATGGGATTGCGATTTGTGCAGATAAATCATCGTATAAAATTTGACCGAATAATTTTCGTTCTGCAAGAAGCATTGAAGTTGCTTCATTCAGTGTTTGACCTTTTTCATTTTTTTGAACTGTCATTCACCATTCCTCCATTCATTCTATTTCTTAATTGTCGTTGAATCTCCATTATTTCACGCATCAATTTCTGACGTAAAATATCATCTTTCATAAGAGCAGCACGATTCAACTCTTCTTTTTTATTAGCAAGCTGCTCTTTTAGCGAATTTTTTTTCGATAAAACATAAACTAAATCTTGAATTTCTTGTTCTGTACATTCCGGTGGAAAGTTAGACAGTTCAATTTCTGAAACAAGATTTCGGTTCAAAACATCTTTATCATCTAAAAAGAGGAAAAATTGTTGAACATCAACTTCATTCTCTTCATTCTTAAAAGATTGTAACAATAAATATAACTGTTCATAATGCGAATCAGGAAAAACGAATTCAGAATCAATTCTATTTAGATAAGTCCATGCCTGTTCATTATGAAGCAATCGATACATCAAATGTTTTTGGATATGCTCATTCTTCGTTGCAGGTTTAATCTCAACCTGGCGATTATAAGAAACTGACTCAGCGTTAGACTGCCTTTTTTGTTTTCCTAAGCGTAACCGTAATTGTTTTACCTGGTTTAAAACGGTTGAGAAATCTAAATCGAATTCATCAGCGAGAGATTTCATCGCCAAGTTCAGCTCAACTTCATTACTAATTTTAGAAAGTACTACAATCATTTCTTCGATATACTGAATTTTTTGGCTTTCTATTTGTAAAGAATATTTTTTAGAAAGAAATCTCTTCTTAAATTGGTATACCGTCTCTTGAGAATATTCTACTAAATCTTTAAACGCTTGAGTCCCTCGTTCTTTTATGAATTCATCAGGATCCAAGCCGTTATCAAAAGGAATAATCCCTATTTTAAAAGCATTAGTGTCTTGAATCATTTCTATGGCACGATTCGTTGCTTCTAACCCCGCCTTATCTCCATCATAAGCAATCAGAATTGTATCTGTAACTTTCTGTAAGCTTTGAATTTGTTCAGGAGTTAAAGAAGTCCCCATCGAAGCAACCCCAGTTTGAACACCTGCTTGCCAAGCAGAAATAACATCCATATACCCTTCAAACAAAATCACTTTATTCTGTTTTCGAATATTTTTCTTTGCCAAGTCGAAGTTGAAAAGAAAATTTCTTTTTGAAAAAAGGATTGTCTCTGGACTATTTAAATATTTTGCTTGAGATGCGAAATCATCAGAATAACCTGGTAAGACTCTTCCGGAAAAAGCAATAATTTGTCCATGTTCATTTCTAAGCGGAATCATTATTCGTTGATTAAAACGATCAAAGAAACCATTTTGTTTTTCAGAAAATAGACCTGAAGCTTCTTTTTCCTCATCCGTTAATTGTAATTCTTGAAGGACTAGTTCTAATTGTGTTCTGTCTTTTAAAGAAAAACCAAATCCGAATTCTTTTAAGGTTTCGACGGTATATCCACGATTTTCTAAATAATCAAGCGCTTCTTTCCCGCCTTTAGTGTTTAAAAGAACGTGAGAATAAAACTCAGCCGCTTTTTCATGAGCCTCATATAATTTCTTCTCTTTTCTCGGAATAATCATTTGCGTTGTTGGTAGCTCTACGTCTATATCGATGTTAGAGAGTTCAGCAACTCGAACCACGGATTCCGGAAAAGACAAGTTTTCAAGTTCTTGCATGAAATTAAAAACATTGCCACCTCTCCCGCAGCTAAAACAATGGAATAATTGTTTTTCTTCCGTCACAGTGAAAGATGGTGTCCTTTCATCGTGAAATGGACAGCGACCAAATAGACTTTTCCCTTGTTTTCGTAACTGTACAAACTGACCCACAATATCAAGAATATTCACTTGCGATTGTATGCTTTGAACCGTTTCTTTTGAAATTCTTTGACTCATAAAAAACACCCTCCATACAATACGCCTAATGATACAGCATATAATATAACATAATTCTAAAATGAATGCAATGTAATCAATTCTATTTTTCGCTCAAAACATTGTTATTATCATCTTTATAGTATATCCTTTTAACTTTCAATATACCTTATAAGTTATATTGATAAAAAGAAAAGAGCAAAGCTACTAAGCAATGCTCTCTTTTTTAATAAATTGTTCAATGAAATCCCAAGCTTTCTCTACTCCTTCTCCAGTTTCTGAAGAAAAAGTTAGGAATAAATCTTCTGGAGGTTTTCCAAATGCTTTACGGATTACACTTACATGTTTATTCCATTTTCCTCTAGGAATCTTATCACATTTTGTCATCACAATTCGATAAGGAATATTATAGTATTCAAGAAACTCTCTCATTTGAACATCTTCTTGACTCGGCTCATGTCTAAAGTCTACCAAAATAAGAACTAGTCTTAATGATTGACGAGTAGTAATATATTCCTCAATCATTTTTCCCCACTTTTCACGTTCTTTCTTTGAAACCTTTGCATAACCATATCCTGGTACATCCACAAAGTAAAACAGCTCATTGATATGATAAAAATTTAGTGTTTGCGTTTTACCAGGTTTACTAGAAGTTCTAGCAAGACTCTTTCTTTGAATCAACTTATTGATAAAGGATGATTTTCCAACATTCGAACGACCAGACAAAGCAATTTCAGGAAGGTCTCCTGCAGGATATTGTGCTGGAGAAACTGCGCTAATTGTAAATTCCGCTTTATTAACCTTCATTTTCTAACCCTTTCTTTTCTGGTATTTTAACAAAGAATAACAAAATTGAACCGATTAAGAACAAGATAACTAATGAGAATACTCCATCTAATGATTTTCCTGTCAATTGAGCAGTAATCCCTAACAATGTAGTCCCAAGAATAGATGAGAATTTTCCAAAAATGTTATAAAATCCGAAAAATTCATTTGACTGATTCGCTGGAATCAGTTGACCAAATAACGATCGACTTAAAGACTGTACCCCACCTTGAGCAGTACCAATTAAGATGGCAAGAAATAAGAAATCATTATACGTTTTAAGACCTAAAGCTAAAATACAAATAGCTACATATGTACCAATTCCAATGAATAAAGTCATTTTGTTGCCAATTTTTTTGGATAAAAATCCATAGAACAAACTAAACGGAAAGGCCACAATTTGAACGATTAACAGAATTACAATTAAACTATTCCCATCAAGTCCCATATCTGCACCAATTGCAGTAGCCATTTTAATAATTGTTCCTACTCCATCAATATAGAAGAAATAAGCTAATAAGAAAAGAAATACTTGTTTGTGTTCTCCAATATGTTTAATGGTCTTCCACAAACGGATAAAACTATCTTTTACAGGATTTTTTGGTTTCTCAATAAATGATTTTTGTTTTACATATCTCCAATAAGGGATTGTAAACACAAACCACCAAGCCGCTGTAATAAAGAACCCTACCATTACGACTGCAGTGGAATTTAATCCACTAAACTGCATGACCATCATAAATAAGATAAATGGAAAAACACTACCTATATATCCGTAGCCATAACCTGCAGCAGAAATACTGTCCATTCTATCATAGGAAGTTACATCCATGATAGAACTATCGTAGAAAATATTTGAAGCAGAGTATCCGATTGCAGACAATGTATATAGAACAAGTAAAATCATCCATTGATCACTTTCTACAAACATCATACCAACTACCGAAAATACTCCTATCAACGTACTCCACGTAAACATAGGATTTCTATATCCTTTATAATCAGCCAATGCACCTAATACGGGTGCCATAATAGAAACAATAAAAGTTGCAATCGAGTTTGCATACCCCAAATAAGCAGTAGAATCCGCTGCCGAAACACCGGCGTTAGAAGTTACCGTTTTGAAAAATAAAGGAAATATTGCTGTTGTAATCATTAATGAATAAACAGAATTAGCCCAGTCTTGCATAATCCAAGCAAATTCTTCTTTAGAATATCTTTTTTTAATAAAGGATTTTAACCCTCTCATATATCTCTCCCTCAATTCATATAGTCAATAATAAAATAGAATGAAATACCGCTTATAATACCGCATCTCATTCTATCCTACCATATATTTGTGAAATTCCCTAGGATATCAGGCGATTATCTTCATCGTACAAATCAGGTTGTCCTGTCCCTGTAACAATTGATTCAGTTACTACAACTTTAGTAATATCATTTCGACTTGGAATCTCGAACATTAAATCCATCATAACAGATTCGATAATACTTCTTAATCCACGAGCTCCAGTTCTTCTTTCAATTGCTTTTGAGGCAATAGCATCAAGTGCTTTGGGTTCAAATTCCAATTCAACATCATCCATTGCAAAGAGTTTTTGATACTGTTTCACCAAAGCATTTCTTGGTTTCGTTAAAATATTAACCAAATCCTCTTTAGATAATGGTTCTAATGCAGCAGTAATCGGAAGACGACCGATAAATTCAGGAATCAACCCAAATTTCTGTAGATCTTCTGGAATAATAAGTTGCATTAGACTTTCATGACTTGATAAATTTTTATTAGAAGATCCAAATCCAATAACTTTAGCACCTAATCGTTCTTTTACAATGGTTTCTATACCATCAAAAGCACCACCCACAATGAATAAAATATTAGATGTATCAATTTGAATCAACTCTTGATGAGGATGTTTTCTTCCTCCTTGAGGTGGGACTGAGGCAATAGTTCCTTCAAGAATTTTTAATAAAGCTTGTTGAACCCCTTCCCCGCTCACATCACGGGTAATAGAAACATTCTCACTTTTTTTAGCAATTTTATCAATCTCATCAATATAAATGATTCCCTTTTCAGCACGTTCGATATCATAATCAGTTGCTTGCAGTAATTTTAGAAGAATGTTTTCCACATCTTCCCCTACATAACCCGCTTCTGTTAAAGTAGTCGCATCTGCAATAGCAAATGGAACATTTAGAATCCGCGCAAGAGATTGAGCTAAGTATGTTTTCCCAGAACCAGTTGGTCCAATTAAACAAATATTACTTTTTTGTAATTCTACTTCGTCCTCGTCTTCATTTAATAAATGATTAATCCGTTTATAGTGATTATACACTGCTACCGCTAATGATTTCTTTGCATGTTCTTGACCAACAACATATTCATCTAACACTTTACGAATTTCTTGCGGTTTCAAGACATCAATCATTTCATCCATACTTATAGATGAAAATTCTTCATCAATGATTTCTTTACATAAATCAACACATTCATTACAAATAAATACATCAGGACCAGCGATAATTTTTTTTACTTGTTCTTGCGATTTTCCACAAAAAGAACATCTTACTTGTTTTGTTTCATCTTTATACAATCTGAAACCCCCATTCTATTTCCTGATTTCTTCTACTAAGAGTACCATAAGTCTTAATTTTCAACAAGAAAAGTTGTTTCAAAAAAAGCGCTGATTTCATATTGAAACCAGCGCGATAAACTTTCATCTATTAAGCTTCTTTCGCAGACTCTGTAATCACAGCTAATGCTTTTTTCATTGCGATATCGTTTTTCAACATATCTACTGAAACTGCTGCACGAACTGCATCTTCTTCCATACCATATTGAGCAGCTAATTCTTTTACTTCGTTAGCTACATCTTCATCAGTTGCTTCGATGCCTTCTTCTTTAACGATTTGTTCTAATACTAAATTAGTCTTAGTACGAACGTCTGCGTCTTTTTCCATCATTTTGTGTAAATCTGCTTCTGTTGTACCAGTGATTTGGTAGTACATTTCAGGAGAGATTCCGTTACGACGCATATCGTTTAAGTAATGCTCCATTTGACGGTGAACTTCGTCATGAACCATTTCATGTGGCAATTCAACGATTTCAGCATTTTCTACTGCTTTACGTAAAGCTTCATCAGCTACTGCCTCGTCAGCTGCTGCTGCTTTAGCTTCTTCTAATTCTTTGCGGAATTTTTCTTTTAATTCAGCTAATGTTTCAACTGAGTCATCCACATCTTTAGCGAATTCATCAGTTAATTCAGGTAATTCTTTAGTTTTTACTTCGTGAACTTTAACTTTGAAAACTGCATCTTGACCTTTTAAGTTTTCTGCATGGTATTCTTCAGGGAAAGTCACTTTTACTTCAACTTCATCGCCTTCTTTAGCGCCAACTAATTGGTCCTCAAAACCTGGGATGAATGAACCAGAACCTAATTCTAATGAGTGGTTTTCACCTTTTCCGCCTTCAAAAGCTTCTTCACCTAAGAAACCTTCGAAGTCGATAACTACTGTGTCACCTAATTCAGCCGCTTCTTCTTTAACAACTAATTCAGCTGCACGAGCTTGTTCTTGTAATAGGCGATCTTCAACATCTTGTTCAGATACTGTACGATCTTGTTTTTCAACAGTTAAGCCTTTGTATTCACCTAATTTAACTTCAGGTTTTACAATTACTTCTGCTTTAATTACCCATGGTTTACCTTTTTCGATAGATTCGATATCGATTTTTGGTTGAGTTACTGGGAAGATTCCAGTTTCTTCAACTGCGTTATCGTATGCATCTGGTAAAAGAATGTTTAACGCATCTTGGTATAATGCTTCTTCACCGTACATTTTTTCAAATACTTGACGGCTTACTTTACCTTTACGGAAACCAGGAACGTTCACGTTCTTTTTAACGCGGTTAAACGCTTGGTCCAAACCTTTTTTAATATCTTCTTGAGAGATTTCAAATGTTAAAACAACTTTATTAGTTTCAACTTTTTCGAATTTTGCTGTCATATTATTCCTCCATAAATTCATTATTCATCTAAAAAGACGAATGGATTTACATACTCATTTATTTTACAATACTCTTCATCTTTTGTAAAACATAATTGACCTGAATAGAATGTTTATTTTATAGGTATTTTTCTACAATGTTAAAAAAAGGTAACAAAAGTAATTGTTTTTTTCATTTTACAATTAAAATGTTATAATAGTCGCCAAAGGAGGGATAAAATGATTCAATATCCAAAAGGACAAAAACACCTAGTACAAACTACTAATAAAGCTGAAAAGCAGACTATATACAGTAGTCGTGGAATGGGTTTAGAAAATATATTGAATCAAACTAATGAACTCTATCGTATTCAAAAAAGAGCCGTCATTCATAAGAAACCTACTCCAGTTCAAGTCGTTAAAGTAGACTATCCTGTCAGAAGTGCTGCCAAAATAACTGAAGCATATTATCGTCATGCTTCTACTACTGACTATAACGGAGTTTATAAAGGAAGATATATCGATTTTGAAGCGAAAGAAACTAAAAATAAAACTTCATTTCCTTTAAAGAATATCCATGAGCATCAGTTAACACATATGAAAGAATGCACCGAGCAAGGTGGAATTTCCTTTGTAATTTTTTACTTTTCAACTTTAAAAAAATACTATTTGCTCGAATACCCAAAAATTGATGAGTATATAAAGGATGTTCATTCTAAAAGACAATCAATCCCTTTATCCTATATTCAAGAAAATGGATATCAAATTCAACTTTCACTACAAATGACTCTAAATTATTTGGATGTAGTGGATGATTTATTATAAGGAGGTCAATAAATGACTGAAAACAATACCGGCCAGTCGCGTTCATCGCAACACCGCCAACCAAAAAAGAAAGCTTCATCTCCTTCTAATAAGAAAAAAATATTAAAAAAAGTTCTTATTGGTTTAGGAGCATTTATAGGAGTTGCACTGATAGCAATCATTGCAATTTTTGCATATTATGGTTCCACTGCTCCTGAAATTAAAGCAAGCGACCTTCAAGGAGCGACTGAAACAAAAATATATGATAAAGATGGCGAACTGATCTCTTCTCTGGGTGGAGAAAAAAGAGATGTCATTACTAGTGATCAAGTTCCTCAATTACTTAAAGATGCTGTAACTTCAATTGAAGATAAACGATTTTACTCTCATATGGGAATTGACCCCATTCGTATTTTAGGCTCCTTCTTTAGAAATGCCAAAGCTGGTCAAATAACTCAAGGTGGTAGTACGATTACTCAACAATTGATTAAGCTTTCTGTCTTTTCTACAAAGAAAGAAGATCAAACGTATCAACGTAAAATTCAAGAAGCGATTCTAGCGCTTAAACTCGAACGTGAGTTTTCTAAAGAGCAAATCCTTACTTTCTATTTAAATAAAGTATATATGGCGAATAGTGTCTACGGATTTGGTACAGCTTCACACTATTATTTTAACAAAGAATTATCGGAGTTATCTCTTCCTCAAGTAGCTTTACTTGCTGGAATGCCTCAAGCACCTAATTCCTATGATCCATATGCTCATCCTGAAGAGGCAAAAGAACGCCGAGATACAGTTTTATATACAATGAAAACAAATGGAAAAATTACTAATGAACAATACGAGCAAGCTTTAGCGACTCCAATTAATGATGGACTAATTGCTCATGACAATAATGTTGATAGTTCAGATAAAGCTTTAGTCTACGATTCTTTCGTAACGATGGTTTTAAAAGAAGTTCAAGATAAAACAGGTCTTGATCCTTATAATGACGGTCTAGTGATCGAAACCACCATTGATTCTAAAGCACAACAAAAACTGAATGATATTGTTAACACAAATGACTATATCAATTATATTAACGATAAAATTCAAAGTGCTTCTGTAATGTTAGATTCTAAAACAGGTGCCGTCAGAGCTGTCAGCGGTGGTCGTAAACAAACAACTCTATTCGCTTATAACCGAGCAACTGATAATCAGAGAAGTACAGGATCTACTATCAAACCAATTATCGACTACGGCCCTGCTATTGAATATTTAAACTATTCAACTGGTCAAACGCTATTGGATCAAAAGACAACATATTCAAATGGTGTTGAACTAAATAACTGGGACTTTAGACATAATGGACCAATGACATTACGTAGAGCTCTTGTGTATTCAAGAAATACAACGGCATTAGAAGCGTTCAAGGCTGTTGGTGAAACCAATATTAAATCATTCCTGAATAATTTAGATATTCAAATTAAAAATGATGGACAAGACTATTTAGTAGAAAGTAACGCTATTGGTGCAGAAATTTCTCCAATTAAAATGGCTGCCGCTTACGCAACTTTCTCTAACGCTGGAACTTACTCAAAACCATATACGGTGACTAAAATCACTACTCGTGATGGTCAAGTTTATGAGTTTAAACCAGAACAAAAACAAGCAATGAAAGATTCTACTGCATACATGATTACGAATGTCTTAAAAGATTCGTTCACATATGGTTTTGCCACTGAAGTAGCAATTCCTGGACTTTCAACTGCTGCTAAAACCGGGTCATCAAACTACAATATTGAACAAAAACGTGCAATGGGCGCTTCTGATTATGAAGATATTATCCCAGATTCATGGTTTATCGGATATTCACCTGATTATACAATCTCAGTATGGACTGGTTATGATAATCCATACGAAAAAGGTGGTGGCGTAGATACCACTGAACAAGGATATGCTAAGCTAATTTATTATCACTTAATGAAATATATGGCTCAATACTCTAGTGGAGAAGATTGGGTTCAACCAGATAGTGTTGTTCAACAACAAATTGAAGTAGGATCAATCCCACTAAGTCTGCCTGGACCTAGAACACCAGCAAATATGATTGCTACGGAGCTGTTTGTAAAAGGAAGTACTCCAACTCAACAATCTTCAAATTACGGTGTTACAATCGAAGGCCCAACAGGGTTAAAAGCAACATACAATAAGGAAAAGAAAGAGTTAACGGTGACATGGGATCGTTATAATAATACAGGACAAGGAACTCCACAATTCAAAGTGACTGCAAATGGTCAATCACAGACTGTAACTGGAAATTCCGTTAAATTCCAGAATATTACAGGACCAAGTGTTTCTGTCTCCATTGTAGTAACCGTAGGACGTAATAGTTCTGACCCTATTACTAACGAATTCCAAATTGAACAACCTACAACGACTCAAGAACAAACAACTCGTCAATCTGAAACCACGACAGAAAATAACCGTCGTAATGATTCAAATAATGAACAAACAACTCAAGAACGACGAAACCGTTAGAATTAAGACGCAGAGAATAAAGACGTTATCCATTTCATGGATAACGTCTTTATTTATAAAAAGCTCCCTATGAATAATCATAGGGAGCCTTCTTCTAATGTCCTTTTAAAATTAAAGTACACCAATTATTTAGCAAACTCAACTGCTCTTGTCTCACGAATAACTGTAACTTTAATATGTCCTGGATATTGGAGTTCTTCTTCAATTTGATTTTTGATGTCATGAGCTAAAATTATTGCCTTTTCATCACTAATTTTGTCTGGTTGTACCATTACACGTACTTCACGACCTGCTTGAATTGCAAAGCTTCTTTCTACACCTTCGTGTTCTGTTGCAATCGCCTCAAGTCTTTCTAGACGACGAATATAATTCTCAACTGATTCACGTCTTGCTCCTGGGCGAGCTGCTGATAAAGCATCGGCTGCTGCCACAAGAACGGCAATCGTTGAAGTCGCTTCAACATCTCCATGGTGTGAAGCAATGGCATTTACAACTACTTTGTTTTCTTTATATTTTTGAGCGATTTCAGCACCAATCTCAACGTGCGAACCTTCAATCTCATGATCCAGTGCTTTTCCTAAGTCATGAAGTAAACCTGCTCGTTTAGCAAGATTTACATCTTCCCCTAGTTCACCGGCCATCACACCAGCTAACTTAGCAACTTCGATACTATGGTTCAATACGTTTTGTCCGTAACTAGCTCTAAAGTATAAACGACCTAAAATCTTAATCAAATCTGGATGTAATGAGTGAATTCCGACTTCAAATGTCGCTTGTTCACCAAACGAACGAATACGCTCATCCATCTCTTTACGAGATTTTTCTACCATTTCTTCAATACGAGCGGGATGAATTCGACCATCAGAAATTAATTTCTCTAAGGTCATCTTAGCGATTTCTCGACGAATTGGATCGAAACCACTTAAAACTACCGCTTCTGGAGTTTCATCAATAATAACATCAATTCCCGTTAATGATTCAAGCGCACGAATATTACGACCTTCTCGTCCAATAATTCGCCCTTTCATTTCATCACTTGGTAAAGTCATAACTGTTACTGTATTTTCAGAAACTAAATCAGCTGCAGATCTTTGAATCGCTTGAAGAATGATATTCTTAGCATTTTTATCTGCTTCATCTTTTGCAAGTTGCTCAGACTCTTTAATCATGATGGCACGTTCCTTACTTAACTGTTCGGTCATGTCTTTCATAATTATTTCTTGCGCTTCTTCTTTACTAATTGTAGAAATACGTTCCAATTCTTCTTGCTGTTTTGCAACTAGAGCTTCTGCTTCCTGCTCTTTTTCTGTCACTCTTTCAAGTTTCTCTTGGATTTTAGTTTCCTTTGATTCAATGGATTGTTCACGTTTTTCTAAAATTTCATCCTTACGATCCAAATTCTTTTCACGTTGAATCATTCTCTTTTCTTGAAGAAGTACTTCATTTCGTCTTTCTTTTAACTCATTTTCAACTTCAGCACGATATTTATGATTTTCCTCTTTTGCCTCTAAAAGAACTTCTTTCTTTAATCGATCCGCATCTTTTTCAGCATCTTTGATAATCATATCAGCCGATTCGCGAGCTGCTATTAACTTTCTCTCATAATTTGATTTGAAACCAACATATCCAGCAACAATTCCAATTATTAAAGCTAAGATCGCGAGGCCACCTATTACTACTGAGTCCATTGAGTCACCTCCGTCTCTATTTAATTTTAATCAAAATAAATTGCATTGATATAATTTATGGTTAAATGTGATTTAACACATAATATCATTGTATTCTTGAAATCGTTATAAGTCAATTCATTTAAGAAGAATTTTAAAACAAAAAAGTCTTTTAGTACTTAAAATACTAAAAGACTAAAGTGATTGCTATTTATTCAAAAATTCTTTTGCTGAATCATTCAGTTCAGAGACAATTTGTTGCACTTCATCTAATGTACTCACTACAGCCCCAGAAGCAAGCGGGTGTCCACCGCCTCCGTGGTTTTGAGCAATTGTATTCACAATCGGACCTTTAGAACGAAGATTTACTCTATACGTTCCATCTGGTTGTTCCACAAAAAGACCCCAACAATGAATGCCCTCTACTGTACTTGGTAATGAGATTACTCCGTGTGTTTGGTCTTCTTCAATACCATAAGTTTTTAAATGTTCCTGAGTCAATACAGTTGCTGCAACTCCATTGTCAGAAATTTCCATATTTTGATAAATATATCCTGCTAAGCGACTAACTGAAACAGGATTTGTAATCATTTGGTACGCAATTCCTGAAATATCTACATCGAATTCTAATAATTTAGAAACCATTGAAAATGTAATGGTTGTCGTCGAAGGATACAAGAAACGTCCTGTATCACCAACAATACCAGCATAAAGTGCATTAGCTGCTTCTTTTGACATTGTCCAAGTACTTTCAGCATCAAAAGCAAAACGACACAACATCTCACTTGTACTGCTTGAATCAGTATCAACAAACGAAATAGCACCATACACATCTCTATCTGGATGGTGGTCAATTTTAATCACTTTCGATGGATCTACTTCAAATGGGCAGTCAATACGTGGTGTATTCGCACAGTCCAATACAATAACAAGTGAAGCGTCAAATTGCTCTTGTGTGATCTCGTCCATTTCTCCAATATAATTTAATGAGCTAGGCATTTCACCAAGTAAATACACTGTTTTCTCTGGATAAGTCGCGCGAATAATTTCTCTTAACCCTACTTGTGACCCAATTGCGTCTGGGTCTGGTGATTCATGACGTAAGATTACAATCGAATCCGCTTTTTTAATTTCTGCATCAATCTTTTTAAAAAACTCAGTATAATTCATTATATTATAATTCCTTTCATCCAATTATTGGACTAATTTTATTGTAAACACAACACTTTATAATACTCTTATTTGAGTGTTATTTCAATCTTTCTTAAAGTTTCTTACTACCTCTTTCAACTTAGCATCCACTTCTAAAATTTGGGCTTGCGTAACAGAAGGAATACCGCACGCGAGCGTATGTCCTCCGCCGCCGAACTCTTGCGCAATGTGATTTACTATTGGTCCTTTTGAACGTAAATGAACTCTAAAGGTAGCATCCTCTTGTTCCACATACAGACTCCAAGCCAAAATCCCTTCAACAGTTCCAGGAACTGAAACTACAAGAGAGGCTAACTGGTCATTAGCTTGGAAACGACGAAGTACTTCTTTCGTTAAAACAACACTTGCCATCCCTTCAGGAGATACTTCTAAATGGCTCATAAATATACCCTGTCATTCGATTCACATTCAGCGGTTTCGTAATCATCCTATCGGCAATCCCAGACAAATCTACATCGTGTTGTATCAATTTTGATACAAGCGCAAAAGTTTTCGAAGTAGTCGACGGATATAAGAATCGTCCTGTATCTCCGATAATTCCAGCGTAAATAACATTAGCGGCTTCTCTGTTCATTTGAAATGGTGTCGTTGTATCAAAAGCAAATTCTGCCATGATTTCACTAGCACTTGCGGCCGTTGTATCCACATAACAAACCTTTCCGTAAGGTGTCACATTTGGATGGTGATCAATCTTAATCACCTCATCTACCTTCACTTCAAACGGACAATTAATGAGTTGAGGTGTGGAACAGTCCACAACGATAACCAGCGATTTGTTGAACACCTTTTGAGTGATTTCATCCATATCACCGATATACTTCAAGTTTTCGGGCATATCTCCAATAACATAAACTGACTTTTCAGGATATGCCCCTTTTATCAGCTTACTAAGTCCTATTTGAGAACCCAAAGCATCTGGGTCTGGTTTTCTATGCCTTAAGATCACGATTGAATTGGCTTTTTCAATCTCAGTGATGATTTCTTTTAATAATTCCTTGTAATTCATCATTAGTTTCTTTCCATTAATTGATTTGACATAATTGCCTTGGCAACCACCGAGTTTTCAAGTAGCACAGAAATATCAATTTTAGATACTTTTCGGCCAATATCTAAAGTTTGAATTTGAATCGCAATTTTGCTTTCAATTGGAATCATCCTCAAATAATGCATTTCCAATTGTTCAATAACCGTATTGCGACGTTGGCTGCGATGAATAAATTCTTTCGAAGCAACTGAAACCACCTCACAAAGAACCCCAAAAGATAGCATCCCTAAATTATTGGTCATCTGAGGAGTGACTGTAAAACTAAATCTCGCATTTGTTGGGTTAACTTCTATGACTTCTAGATTCTCACTCACATCATCTTCGAAAGTATTCCCTACTTGTGGTTGTCTTTGTGTTAATTGCATAGCTTTCATAACGTCACGTCTGGAGATGATTCCAATGAGTTCCATGTTATCTTGAACAACAGGTAGCATCTCCAAACCATTCCATATCATCGAATGCGCAACGCTTGCCACACTCGCATGTAACTTAGATACAGAAGGATTTTTAGTCATGATTCTTTCAATAATTAAACTATCAGATTTTCCTAATATATCTTTAGCGGAAACAACCCCTACTAAGCGATTAGAGTGATTCATAACTGGAAAACGAGAATTTCCTGTCTTTTCACTCAACTCGCGATACTCTTTAACGGTTTGATCCATTCTTAAATAATTCGTATTTTCGATATCATTATAAATATCGGCAACAATCATGATTTTCTTCTTAATCAATTGATCGGTCATCGCACGGTTGATGAGGCTGGCAACCGTAAATGTATCGTACGTTGTTCCCATCAGCGGAATTTTAAGCTCATCCGCTTTTTGAATTAATTCAAATGTTGCTTGGAATCCCCCAGTAATTAACACAGCGGCTCCTTGATTCAAAGCGAGTAATTGCGCATCTTCACGGTTCCCGATAATTACAAGCGATTCCGGTTGAATATAACGTGTCATAGCGTCTAGTGTCATCGCACCTATAACGAAACGGTTTAAGATTTTATCTAATCCTTCACGACCACCGAATACTTCCCCTTCAATTATCTTAATAATTTCTCCAAAAGAAAGTTTTTCTAGATTATCCTTTGTTTTACGTTCAATACGAATTGTTCCAACTCGTTCAATGGTCGAAACAATCCCGATATTTTCAGCTTCCTTAATGGCACGATAAGCAGTACCTTCGCTCATTTCCATATTCTTTGCAATCGAACGTACTGAAATTTTTTCTCCAACTGGCAGTGATTCAATATAACGAATGATTTGTTGATGTTTTGATGTCATAATATCTCCTCTGTATTAAAAAAATGAAACACCTAACTTAAACTGTACTATTATTGTACTAAATTTTCTTCTTTAATACTAGAGACAAAATAAAAAAACTGGTCAAAAAAGACCAGTTTTATAACAATTTCATTCTGAATATGGAGGTATTTCTTCTCCATGAGGACAATGCGTTGGATTTCCTAAAAACTCCGCTAATCGCTCTGTCATTTCAACACTTGAAGCATGTTCAAGAATTTCTGCTTGATCATGAACAGACTCTCCACTAAATCCAAGAGAATTTACAAGAAAGACTTCCCAGATTTTATGCGAACGAATCAAACGTTCTGCAACTTTAATCCCTTTTTGAGTTAATTTTGCACCTTTATAACGAATGTATTCGACCGTACCATCATGTACTAGCTTGTTTAACATTTCTGTTGTGGAAGCTGCTGAAAGGTCCAACATTTGATTGATGGCTTTATTCGTTACAAATTCATCTTTACCACCTAATTTATAGATTGTTTTAATGTAATCTTCCTTATTTGGTGTCATAAGCCATCTCCTTTCATTTCGCTTTCAGTATAGCATATTTTGCAGCTGAAAAACAGAGCAAAGAAAGAGCCTTAGGAAACTCCTAAGACTCTTTAGATTTAAAATCAATTATTTGATACGACCTGGACGTTCTTTGTATCCAAAGTATGCATCCGCAAGAATTTCTTCCATATCAGCTACCATTGGTAAACGAGGGTTTGCAGGTGAGCATTGATCTTCATAAGCAAGCATTGCAATCTCATGGATTGTAGCTAACCATTCTTTGTGGTTAACACCTTGTGCTTTGAAGTTCATTTCGATACCCACAGCTTCCCCTAATTCGTATACAGCTTTAGCAAGTGCATCTACTGCTTCCTCAGGAGTTGAAGATGGTAATCCTAACATACGAGCGATGTCTTGGAATTTTTCATCTGCACGGTAGTAGTTGTATTTTGGCCATGTAGCTGCTTTAGCAGGACGAGTACCATTGTAACGGATTACGTATGGTAATAGGATTGCATTTGTACGTCCGTGAACTGTGTGGAAGAATCCACCAACCTTATGCGCCATTGAGTGGCTCATTCCAAGGAACGCGTTAGCAAATGCCATACCAGCCATTGTAGAAGCGTTATGCATTTTTTCGCGTGATACGAAATCAGCATTTTTCACACTGCTTACTAAGTTTTCAAATACTAATTTGATTGCTTGTAGTGCCAATCCATCAGTATAGTCATTTGCAAGTGTTGAAGTGTATGCTTCAATTGCGTGAGTTAATACGTCCATACCAGTATCAGCTGTTACAAAGTCTGGAACTGTCATCACTAATGCAGGGTCAACAATCGCAATTGTTGGTGTTAGTGAGTAGTCAGCTAATGGATATTTACGGTTGTTTGCTTTATCTGAAATTACCGCGAATGGTGTAACTTCAGAACCTGTACCAGATGTAGTTGGAATACCAACATATTTTGCACGTTCCCCTAATTCTGGGAATTTAAATGCACGTTTACGGATATCCATGAATTTTTGTACTAAGTCACGGAAGTCCACTTGTGGTTGTTCGTAGAACATCCACATTACTTTTGCAGCATCCATTACAGAACCACCACCAAGTGCAACGATTGTATCTGGCTCGAAGCTCTTCATGATTTCTGCACCACGGTTTACTGTTGTGATGTCTGGATCTGGTTCTACATCTGAGAATACTTCATAAATTACTTTGTTTGGACGTAATTCTAATTGTTCAATAACACGTTGTAAGAATCCTAATTTAACCATTGCTTGGTCAGTTACGATCATTACACGGCTTACATTTTTCATTTTTTGTAAGTATTGAATTGAATCGCGTTCGAAATAGATTTTTGATGGAACTTTAAACCATTGCATGTTATTTCTACGTCTCCCTACTTTTTTGATATTTAATAGATTTACAACACTTACGTTATCCCCAACTGAGTTACGTCCGTAAGAACCGCAACCGAGTGTTAATGATGGGATAAATGCGTTATAAACGTCCCCGATACCACCAAAAGTAGAAGGAGCATTCCAAATAACACGAATCGCACGAACAACACGTCCGAATTCTTTTGCTAATTCAGCATCTTCAGTATGAATTGCTGCTGAGTGTCCTAAACCGTTGAACTCAACCATTTGACGTGCCTTTTCAATACCGTCTTCACGTGATTCTGATTTAAGTACTGCAATGACAGGAGAAAGTTTTTCACGAGTTAAAGGTTCTTTTTCGCCAACTTCTTTACATTCTGCAGCAAGAATGTTTGTTCCTTCTGGAACTGAGAATCCAGCTTGTTCTGCGATCCATGCAGCTGGTTTACCAACGATGTTCGCATTTAATTTAGCACCAGCACAGTTCTTGCTGTTTGCTTTTACGCCAAAGCAGAATTCTTCTAATAAAGCTTTTTCTTTTTTGTTTACAAAGTAAGTGTGGTAGCTCTTTAATTCTTTAACGAAATCATCGTAAATTTCTTTATCAACAATTGCAGCTTGTTCAGAAGCACATACCATACCATTATCGAATGATTTACTCATTACGATATCGTGAGCAGCTTGACGAATGTTAGCTGATTTTTCAACATAAGCTGGTACGTTACCTGCACCAACCCCAAGAGCTGGTTTACCGCAAGAGTAAGCAGCTTTAACCATCGCGTTACCACCTGTTGCTAAGATAGTAGCAATACCGTCGTGGTTCATTAAAGCATTTGTTGCTTCAATAGATGGATGTTCAATCCATTGAATACAGTTTTCAGGAGCTCCTGCTGCAATTGCTGCATCACGAACGATTTGAGCTGCATGTGCAGAACTTTGTTGAGCTGATGGATGGAACGCAAACACGATTGGGTTACGTGTTTTTAATGCGATTAACGATTTGAAAATTGCAGTTGAAGTTGGGTTTGTTGTAGGTGTGATACCACAGATAACCCCTACTGGTTCTGCGATTAAAGTTAATCCAGTTACGTCATCATCTGAAATAACGCCAACTGTTTTCGTGTGACGCAAATTGTGCACCACGTGTTCACAGGCAAATAAGTTTTTCGTTGCTTTATCTTCGAAAACTCCACGTCCTGTTTCTTCAATTGCATGTTGTGCTAATACACCGTGTTGGTCTAACGCAGCAACTGATGCTTTTGCCACAATGTAGTCAACTTGTTCTTGATTTAACAAGCGGAATTCATCTAAAGCTTTTAATCCTTTCTCAACTAATAAGTCGATTTCTTGTTGTACTTGGTTGTTTTTTTGTTCACTCACTTGTGATTTCCCCCAGTGCTTGTTATTTTTATCACATTTATATCGTACACTATTTCACATTGTTTGTAAATAGTTTTCATAGAAAAATTTTCCTTATGAAAACATATTCATTTGTTTTCATATCCCTTTCATTTTAATGTCCTAACCTATACTTTTATTCTATCTATAATTCCGAAAATATCAATACTATTTCTAAAATATTTTGCAAACCTTTACATTTAATTATAAAAGAAAAAGCTGACATTTTTGCCAGCTTCTTTCTTTAAAACAATTCACTAAGATTGATATCTTCTAATGTTATTTCTTTATTTGTCTGCGCCTCTAGTGACTCAAAATCAAAATATTCATTAATACTTAGTTGATTGATTTGAAAAATTTGTTCAAAAAGATTTTCAGGAATTTTCTTCTTCCATTTATAATCCAAAAAATAATGTGAAAGATCTTCCTTGGAAATAGTCTCATAGCCAAGTTCGTTAAATTCCATTACTTTATAATGGAACCATGTTTTATGTCTATCTTTTAAACTTTCCTTGTTCATAGACTACTCTTCTTCAGTTGCTACTTCTTCCGTACGAACTTCAATATTTGTTGGAGCTGCTGTAGGAATAACATGATGAATAGCACGTTTTTCGAATACTAAAATAACGTCTTCACAGTTTAATTCAACCGTTTGATCTTCACTATTCACTTTTTCAATGACGCCATGTAAACCTCCGATGGTAACAACGCTATCACCTGGTTTAATGGCATCCATTCTTTCCTGCATCTCTTTAACTCTTTGACGTTGTTTACGTCCAAAGAACCAGAATGCTCCACCCGCTACTACTACGTATAAAATTAATAATGTTGTTTGATCCATAATCTTTCCTCATTTCCAATGTATATGTCTTTACTTTATCAAAAAAATTAATCTATTTCTATATTCTTTAGAAATTTCTAGCATTTTCCTTGTTGAAACCATATTCTTCAAAGAACGCTTCTCTAAACTCTAATAAGTTATCATCCATAATCGCTTGTCGAACTTGTTTCATTAAGTTTAATAAGAAGTACAAGTTATGATAACTTGTTAAGCGCAATCCGAATGTTTCGTCTGTCTTAAATAAATGACGAATATACGCACGTGTATAGTTACGACATGTGTAACAGTTACATTTCTCATCTAAAGGTCGGAAATCACGTTCGTACTTTGCATTTTTGACTACAAGACGTCCGCTACTAGTCATACATGTACCGTTACGCGCAATACGTGTTGGTAATACGCAGTCGAACATATCTACTCCACGAATGACACCATCGATTAATGAGTCGGGTGAACCTACTCCCATTAAATAGCGAGGTTTATTAGAAGGAATCAGTGGGGTTAAGTAATCCAACACTTCATTCATCTCTTGCTTTGTTTCGCCAACAGATAATCCACCAATTGAATACCCAGGGAAATCAAGAGAAATCATGTCTTTAGCATGAGCAATACGTAAATCTTTATAGCCTGCACCTTGTAAGATACCAAATAATGCTTGTGTGTCTGGTGACTTATGAGCTTTTAATCCACGCTCTGCCCAACGAGTGGTACGAGCAATCGAATTTTTCACGTAGTCATGTGTATGATGAAAATCAGGACACTCGTCAAAACTCATAATAATGTCCGCACCTAATTTATTTTGAACATCGATTGAAATTTCAGGCGATAAGAATAGTTTAGATCCATTTAGATGGTTTCTAAAATGAACCCCTTCCTCTTCAATTCTACGCATATCACTAAGTGAGAATACTTGGAAGCCACCTGAATCGGTAAGAATCCCTTTCTTCCAGTTCATGAAGTTATGCAGTTTTCCTGCCTCATCTACAATATCCGCTCCAGGACGTAACCATAAATGATAAGTGTTACTTAAAATGATATTGGCACCCATTTCATCTAATTCTTCAGGAGACATTGATTTCACGGTAGCTAATGTCCCAACTGGCATAAACATCGGTGTCGGAAAACTACCATGTGGTGTAATGATTTCTCCAAGACGAGCGCCTGTATGTTTTTCAGTTTTTAATAATCTATATTTTACTGCAGGTTCTGTCATTTCATAAATCCTTTCTTCATTTCATAACTATCTAACTGTACTCTACATAGACAAAAATGTCCAATAAAAACGGGAGTCACGTACTTAATGACTCCCTTTCTACTACCAACCTTAGTCGGCAATTTTTGTATAATTGTAGCTTGGCTCTTTCAATTTCTCATCAAAGGTTACTTCTAAATTATGTCCTTGGAAAAACCATTCATCTCCAGTTTCAACAAAGTATGTAATGCCATTTTCCTCAACACTCACATAAGGTTTACTTGGAGCATCAACTTCAACAGCTAAAGAGAACCCTTCATGAATTGGACTGCATCCGTATACTTTACCTAGGAAACGAACCCCACGTTCTTTAGATACACCCATTTCTTCTTCGAACCATGCTTGTGCTTTTTTATCAATTGTTAGTTGCATTGTATCCACTCTTTCCTTTAATTTACAATCTCATTCTAACATAAAACTATAAAAAGTTAGCAAACTTTGCTCACTCATTACCTGTATATATGAAAGAAACACAGTTTAGCGATGTTAAACTTGTGAACCCATTAGATTCATAAAAAGAAATCGTCTTCATTGAATTATCAGTAGTTAATTGAATTTGATACACATTCTTGTACTTTTCTAGAGTCTGTTGTAATAATTCTGTGCCGATTCCCTGGTGTTGATACTCAGGAGTTACCAAAATATCTTGAATAAAGAGAATAGAAGCTCCATCTCCAACGGCGCGCAGTACACCAACGAGTATTCCTTCTTCATTAAACGCTGCTAATACATGAAGTGAATTTTCGAAAGCTGCTTTAAGCATTTCTGGTTTAGTTGTGTAATTGGTCCATCCTACCGCTTCATATAAAGGAAGGACATCTTCTACAGTGACATCTGGATTCTCAACATAGTGGATCATAATATTCAGCCTCTCTATTTTATTTATCGTTTATAGACCTTTCATCAAAATTATAAATAAAAAAACTGGAATCCACAATAGTGAATTCCAGTTCTGAAATTGTCTAATAAGATTAGCCAAGTTTGTTATAGTACTCAACGACTAGTGATTCGTCAACTTCAGAAGTTAACTCGTCACGTAATGGTAGACGGTTTAATGAACCTTCTAATTTATCTTCGTCGAAAGTAACGAACTCTGGACGACCATATAAAGCTTCTAAAGCTTCTTTAATGATTGTTAAGTTACGTGATTTTTCACGAACACCCACAACATCGCCAACTTGTACTTGGAATGAAGGGATATCTACGCGTTTACCGTTCACAGTGATGTGACCGTGGTTCACTAATTGACGTGCTTGACGACGAGTAGTTGCTAAACCTAAACGGTATACTACGTTATCTAAACGTTGTTCAAGAAGAACCATGAAGTTTTCACCATGTTTACCTTCTTTAATTTTGCCAGCTTTTTTGAATAAAGTAGCAAATTGACGTTCGTTCATACCGTACATATGACGTAATTTTTGTTTTTCTTGTAATTGTTGACCATACTCAGATAATTTTTTACGGCTGTTTGGTCCGTGTTGACCTGGTGCGTATGGACGACGAGCGATTTCTTTTCCTGTTCCTGAAAGTGAAATGCCTAAACGACGAGATAACTTCCAGCTTGGTCCAGTGTAACGTGACATTGAACATTCCTCCAATAATTGTTTATTTTTTTGGAGTAAAATAATCGCGAAATCTTCGATTCGTGCAGTCACTACAAGGGTTCACCTTTGCAGCCGCGGTTACTACCTTACCCTAAAGGCTAGGACTGTTGACGAGCTTCTATATTTCTGCTGCATATTTTACACAAAAAGTATTGTACCCTATTTCCTATGAAAATACAAGGATTTTACTTCACTTCCCACTCGAGAGATAAGTGGCAACATTTTTGATTATCGGATTCCAATTGGTGCAATGTTTGAACTCCATTTCCAGTTTCACGAATTTCATAAAAACTCTTAACTGTAGCTTCAGGTAAAATTTCCTTATCATATTTTACTAGAACTGATTTTAAAGAATGAGTCTTAATAAAGTCCATGCCAAGGCTATCCATCACCCAATCGAAATACTTTGCATTATTCACATGGTGATTATAATCGATATCATTCAAGCGAACGCGATACGTTTGGACACTTGCATTATCCAAGTCGATTTTTGGAACTCTTGGATTCCGACGATTATCCTTTTTATTCTCAATTGGATATTCGTTAAGCACTTCTTCATCGAGTGAGATGAGTTTTCGCTCTTTGATATTAATCATCGAAAATGTTGTTAATGCATCGACTAAAACTTCTTCCTCTTGAGATAAGATGGTATAACGACGGAACGTAAAGAACTTGTTATATCCAACAGGCTCCGTTTCGACAATAATTTCTTCTTCTAATTTAGGAAGACGATTAACCGTTAATTGGTTTTGAATCACAATCCATGAAAGACCTTTTTGATAGATCAAATCAGGATGCGCTAGACTACGTTCTTGTTTGCGAGAAGCTAACATCATAATCCCAACAACATGACTTAGTGATAACTCTCCTTTCCAATTACACTCATACGCCTTCACAACATGATTCATACGACAAATTGATTCTACCATAGTACATCCTTTCGTTATTGACTAGTTCCATACATCTTCGCTATCTGTATTCAATACTGAAACAATGTCATGCCCCTTGAATAAGATAATATAGTCGGTTGGTAAATGCATTACTTCATATAATTCTGGGTAATCTGGAAAGATTTCATACGCTTGATTTCCTTCTAGTGGTTGAGGATCAATCGTTTGATCGATTGGAGCAATATACCAAGTTTCATCATCAAAACGGTGTGCATACCACTCATCCACTTCAAAAGTATGGTTAGCAATCACTAATGGTCCATCGAAACGGAATGGAATCAGACGGCCTAATGTTTTCGTACGTTTTCCATTTTGAATCGTTTTACGAATAATATCTAGGAAATAAGAGAAATCTTCCACCCATTCATCTAATAGTTTATGTTCGTAATTTTGAACGACTACTTGGAAATCTTCCCCTTTAGGAATGACTTTCACTTGTCCATAATGAATTGGAATTAAAGTGTCGACCTCGTCCCAATTCTCCTCAAAATATTCTTCTACGAAAGTAAGCATATCTTCTGCTTCTTTTTGGTACTCTTCATCCGCCACTAAAATCAGACGGCGACCATTCACTTCACGAATAAATTCCATAAAATCTCTCCTTTCACGTTTACTAGTGTACCTCATTTTTAAAAATTTTACCTGTATCATACCCGCAAACTCTAAAAATTTGTTATACTGAATGAAAGCATGAAAGGAGCACATTGATGCAAAACAACCCTTTTTACAAGTTTTATCTAAAATCTCTTGACGAAAGAAAAGAAATATTATTCAATCATCCTACTTTGACTAGTAAAGCTAAAGAGCAACTAAACAAAGGTCTAGCGCTACCTGAATCCATCGCAAACCAAATGGTCGAAAACCAAATTGAAATATACGGCCTACCCTATGGAATCGTTCCAGAATTAATCGTGAACGGAAAAAGTTATATCGTTCCAATGGTAACGGAAGAACCTTCTGTTATTGCTGCAGCGAGCTATGCTTCAAAATTAATCAACTTAGCTGGTGGAGCCACAACGTTACAAGAAAAGCGCGAAATGATTGGAGAAATTGCCATTGTTAAATCTCCTCTAACACTTGAAGAAGTAAAAACTAAACTAGAACAACAAAGAGAATCGCTCTTTTCGATTGCGAATAATGCTCATCCTTCTATCGTGAAACGTGGCGGAGGAATTCGAGAAATATGGGTCGAAGAAAAGTCTACTGACAAAGAAGGATTTTTCATTTTCTACGTATCAGTTGATACAAAAGAAGCAATGGGAGCAAATATGCTGAACACCATCCTTGAAGCACTCGTATCACCAATTGAAGCAATGACTTGCGGCGAAAGCATTATGGCCATTCTATCAAACCTTGCAACAAACTCCGTTGTCACTGCTAAATGCGTACTCTCTCCTAGAATCTTAGATACAAGAACGACTAAAGGCGAAGAAGTTATCAGCCGAATCGTTTTAGCAAGTGAATTTTCTAAAGCGGACCCTTACCGTGCAACTACGCATAACAAAGGAATTATGAACGGTATTGATTCTGTTGTCATCGCTACTGGAAATGACTGGCGAGCAATCGAGGCTGGTGCTCATGCTTATGCAAGTTTAAGCGGACAATATCAACCACTGACAAATTGGACAAAAGATGAGGCAGGGAACTTAGTGGGTACTATCACTCTTCCTCTTCCTGTTGGAACGGTCGGAGGTTCAATTGCAATTCATCCAGGTGCACAATTTGCACACGAGTTACTCGGTCATCCAAGTGCTGTTGAACTAGCGGGAATCATTGCATCGATTGGTTTAGCGCAAAACCTTGCTGCTGTAAGAGCTCTTGTAACAGATGGCATTCAAAAAGGACATATGAGACTACAAGCGAAATCCTTAGGACTAGCAGTTGGAGCAACAGAAGATGAACTTCCGCTTCTTATGAATTTACTCGCTAAAGCACCTCACTTAAATCAAGAAACTGCCAAAGCTCTATTAGAAAAAATAAGAAAATAAAAAATAGACTTCCCTAGCTTAATGCTAAGGAAGTCTTCTTTATTTTCATTATCTTTCGTCTTCAGTGTATTCCATTAATGTGAAGATGTCGTATTCGCTAATTTTTTCGCGACCTTTTAAGTCTGTTAATTCTACTAAGAACGCTAAACCAACAACTTCACCGCCAAGTTTTTCAACTAATTTTGCAGCGGCAGCCATTGTTCCACCTGTTGCTAATAAGTCATCACAGATAAGAACTTTTTGACCAGGTTTTACAGCATCTTTGTGTAAGTGTAATTCTGCTGATCCGTATTCTAAATCATATTCAACAGCTACTGTTTCACGAGGTAATTTTCCTTTTTTACGAGCTGGCGCAAATCCGATTCCTAATTCATACGCTACAGGACATCCAACGATAAATCCACGCGCTTCAGGACCAACAATCATATCAGCACCAATTTTACGTGCATAGTCAACAATTTGTTGAGTTGCGTATTGGTAAGCTTTTCCGTTTGCCATTAATGGAGAAATATCACGAAAAATAATACCCTCTTTAGGATAATTTGGAACGCTAGCAATATATTCTTTCAAGTTCATCAAGAACTCCTCCTTTTATTTATCCTATTGCGATTCAATCCAATTTTTCAATTCTTGAAACTGACTATAATTGAATTTTTTTTCAAGCAATAATTGTTCTTTTAACTTCTTTAATAAAACTGACTCTTCCAAGTCATTCGTTTTAGGACTTGTATGAATAAACAAATGTCCGTTTTCTATTTTAACAAATTCTAACTCAAAAAACACTTTTAATATCACTCGGAATTGTTCAACTGGAATTTTTAAGAAATTAGCGACTGAGACTAATTTTTCATTGTAAGGAAGTTGTCCATGGGATTGGATATATTTATACACACTACCAAACTTGGACTTATCTGGAATTCCTGTGGTCACAACTGAGTTCTTCGTATACGCGATGATATATAGCTTTTGAGGAAATTCCATTTTAAAGAAAGTTTCCACTTCCTCCACTTTTTCAGGTAAATCAAATAACACGATCGCATTTGCGGTTGGAATCTCATTTGAGGAAACAAAAGATGAAAAATCCATCACGCTTGAATTACTTGGAATTCTTGTTTGTAGTTCTTTTAAATACACTTCGTTTGAAGCTAAATAAAGGGCATTTTCAACATCAAGATGATCTTTAGTAATCTTCGAAGTCCGCCAGTCAATAACGATTCTACCTTTCACAGCGATATCTTTCACCATTAATTGAGGAAGACGATTATTTTGCCATTCATTTATCTCTAAAGTACCAGCAATGCTAATCTTGGTATCTGGTTGAAGAGAAGCTGCCCATTCCCCTTTACTAAAGGCCATTGCTTGTAGCGTATATGTAGAATTATCTTCTTTCAAATGAAGCTTCAAATGTTTTTTATCCGCTCCTAGCAATTGAGTAGACGCCACTTGGATTCCATCTATAGAAACAACTGGTTCTGGATTATCCGTACCAAATGGTTTCAGACTTGCTAATGACTCAATCCATTCAACCGTAATATCTTTTAATGGAAGAACTTCATCAATCGTTAACGTAGCCTTCGCATCTAATAAGTCTTGATGGTCTTTAGCATATTGTTCTAGCCCATCAATAATCGTTGGAAGCATAATTGTTTCAACTGTCAAACCAGCAGCCATGTGATGTCCACCGAATTTTAAAAGATGATCTTTTACACTGGTTAACGCATCATAGAGATTGAACTCTCCAAATGAACGTCCACTACCTTTAGCAGTTAATCCGTCATCACTAATGCCTAACACAAGAGTCGGTTTACCAGTCTGTTCAACAATTCGACTCGCTACAATTCCAAGTACGCCTTCATGCCAACCTGGTTGAGCTAACACAAGTATAGGTTGATTCATTTGTTCTTGAATAAGTGGGGTGGCCTCTTCGACAATTTGATTGACGATTGACTGACGTCTTTCATTCTCCGATTGCATGAAATCAACAATACTCTGTGCTTCTTCATCGTCAAACGTTGTCAACAACTGAACACCTGGAGTAGCATCTCCAAGGCGACCTAGCGCATTTAAGCGCGGTCCAATTTGGAAACCAATCGTCTTTTCATCTAATTTATCCATTTTAACTGATAGTTTTTCTAATAATGAAACAAGTCCAATTCGTTGCGTTTGTTTCATTTGAGCGATTCCTAGTTTAGCAATCGTTCTATTTTCATCTGTAAGACTGACTAAGTCCGCAATTGTTCCAATCGCTGCTAATTCTACCATTTCTTCTGGAAACTCTCCTAGAAGCGCGTGAGCAAGCTTAAAAGTCACACCAGCACCCGATAAATCTTTGCATGGATAATTAGCCTCTGGATGACGTGGATGGACAACTGCATAAGCTTCTGGAATTTCACTTGGAATTTCATGGTGGTCCGTTAAAATCACATCACAACCATTTTCCATCGCATAACGAATTGGTTCATGCGCTGCAATTCCACAGTCTACCGTAATAATGAGCGTATGGCCTTCTTCAAGTGCGCGTTCGAACGCTGGAATATTTGGACCATAACCATCTATAAAGCGATTTGGTAAATAGTACGATACTTGAGCTCCTAGCATTTCAAGCGTTTCGTAGAGAATCGTTGTACTCGTAATCCCGTCTGCATCATAGTCGCCATAAATATGAATTAATTCTCCATTTTCAATAGCTTCTTGAATACGCCCTACCGCTTTATCCATATCGTGTAAAAGGAATGGATCGTGGATTAGATGTGGTGTTGGCGAAAGAAACTCTTGCATCTCTTCTGCTGTTTGAATTCCACGTTCCACACATAAGCGGACGAGATTTTTGGATACAGCACTTTCACTCGAAAGAGATGTTACGAGTTCTTCATCCACATTCTCTTTTAACTTCCATGCATAATTTGCAAAACTCATCGTACACCTCCTCTACTTTTTATTGAAAATACTCCCTAATAGTTTGTCTCCTATTTTCGGGAATAACACATTTAATTTACTTGCAAAGTTCATTGCTTTTGGCAAATTCACTTCACGTTTTTCTTTTGCAATTCCTTTAACAACTTCTCCTGCTACCTTCGCTGGATCTAATACTACAGCGCCTAATTGCTCTAAGTATTTTCCAGTTGGCTCAGCTTTATCAAAGAAGTCTGTCGCAATCGGTCCAGGATTCACAGTCATCACATGAATACCATATGGTTTTAATTCTAAACGCAGTGCATTCGAATACCCTAACACTCCAAATTTGGTTGCTGAATACACGGATGATTTTACTGTTGCCGATTTTCCAGCTTGAGAAGCGATATTCACAATTACTCCGCTCTTATCTTCAATAAACCTAGGTACAAAATGCTGAGTGATTTTAATTAATGTATTCAAGTTTAACTGAAGCATTTGATTAATCTCAGATTCACTTAAGTCTTTAGCATATTTAAGGTAGCCAAGGCCAGCATTGTTGATGACCATCGTAATTTTGTATTTTTCATCAAGAGTTGATAATAAGTCTTGAACAGACGCATCATCGGTTAAATCACACGAATAAATATCGACAGGTTTTGTAGTGAACGATTGGCACTCCTTAGATACTTGCTCTAGTTTATCCATATTACGAGCTACAAGAATGAGTTGCACGTCTCTTTTAGCTAATTCAATTGCGATTTGTGCACCTAATCCACCACTTGCTCCAGTGACAAGAGCCACTTGATTCGTAAACCATTTAGCATCCTTCATGATGTTTAATCCTTTCAACGGTCACAATGTCGAAGTCTTTTACAACTTGAACATTTTCAAAGATAGTTTTTGCTTCGTCTTCTAACTCTTGGGATTGTTTTCCAATATAGCGAGCACTAATATGCGTTAACAAGAGTCGTTTTACTTCAGCGTTTTTAGCTACTTCAGCTGCTTGAAGACTTGTTGAATGGAAATGACGATAGGCTTGTTGGCCTTTATCTCCTTCATACGTTGCCTCATGGACCAGTACATCCGAACGATAAGCTAAGATTTCACTAGCTTCACATTTACGAGTATCCCCGCAAATAGTTACCACACGACCTTTAATATCTGGTGAAATATAATCTTGTCCATTCACGATTGTTCCATCTTCTAGAGTAATCGTCTCCCCTTTTTTCAACTTGCCATAGAGTGGACCAAAAGGAATTCCTAACTCTTTTAGACGGTCTGCTTGAAGTTCGCCTGGTTGATCTTTTTCAGTGACACGGAATCCATAAGAAGGAATTCCATGTTCGAGCCGCTTCATTTCTACTTTAAAATGCTTATCCTCAAAAAGAAGACCTTCCTTTTCATATTCAACAACTTTTAAAGGATATCCCAATTTAGAACAAGAAGCCTGAATCGTTGTGTCGATAAAGTTCTTAATTCCTTTAGGACCAAAGAGGGTTAAATCATCTTCTCCGCCTTGGAAAGAACGACTAGTAAGTAGTCCTGGTAAACCAAAGATATGATCCCCATGCATATGTGTGATGAAAATCTTCTTGATTTTTCCTGGACGAATATTTGTATTTAAAATCTGTTGCTGTGTAGCTTCTCCGCAATCGAATAACCACACTTCATTAATCTCATCGAGAAGCTTTAATGCAATTGAAGTGACGTTTCTCATTTTAGAAGGTACGCCAGCACCTGTTCCTAGAAATTGCAATTCCATTTTAATTTCCTCTCAATGTTTCATATATTTTTTTCGCAAAGAATAGCGCTTCTTCATGAGCACCAACTTCCGTTACATACGATTTATGTGAATAGAACCAATCTTGGTCTTTGGAATACTCATTCCAGTCAAGAACATGGACATTCGAATACTTCTCACTTACAGAAGCGTACACGTTATTGACATCCTCTCTCCATGTTTTAGACGTTGTTGTCGTAACAAGGAAGATTTGTTTTTCCATACCAATTCGTTTCAATTCACGTTCCAATTGTCCTTTTGTAAAAGCACTATTAGCACCAAACATTAATACAACGATGTCATTTAATTGATTCTTCGATTTTAATTCGTTAATCGTTGAAGATAAGTCTGTTACTTGTGCAATCGTTGTTGCATGCATCACGGCATTAGGGTAAATGGTCGTGAGTTCATTGGCAATTGCAAGAAGGGATTGGTCTCCGATAAAGGTAATTGAACTATTACTACTAAAGACGGTTTCTTCACGAGTTAAACCAACCACGTTATTAATGGTTTTCAGTAATTTTTTATCCGTTTGTTGTGTATTATCCACAATTGTTTGGTTTGTATGGATTAATTCTGTAAGAGTGGCCTCTTGTTCAGACAGTTTACTTGTAGACTGTACTAAACCAACTGCTAAAATGATGAGTGGCACCGCACAGATTCCAAAGAAAATTTGTTTTCCAAAAGCTGTTTTTTCATTCAACAGCCCCATTATTTTACGGGCCATTTGAAGATAACGTCTTTTCTCAAACACTTGATACCAAACTTCTCCAAAGAAGAGAATCAGTACTAATTGGATGATGCCGTGAATTAAACTACTTGAACCAATAATGCCCATTTTTGCTTGGTATAAGACAATAATCGGTAAGAACCATAAATAATACGATAAACTCCTACGACCAATCACTGTTAATGGTTTGAAACGGAATAAAATCCCTGTTCCTACTTTTGGATGTAGGCTCATCAAAATCACAGCAGCAACTGTTAAATCAAAAAGCAACATTCCACCACGATACGTAATATCTTCGTTACGTCCGAGCGTAAATAATAAAATGAACATTAACACAATTGGGATTAAGCGTAAATATTGCTCATACGGCAATCTAGATTTATGTTCCTTTTGGAAACGATCTAAAGGATATAACAATGCCGTACATGAACCAATAAGCATTGAAAACAATCGGGTCCAAGTGCTCATCGTGACATACGTTAATGAGTCTGCTCCTTTATAACTAAAGAGCATTAATCCAAATGAAGCTGTAGCTAACACAACGATAGCCACAAACAATGTATTATGCTTCTTAACGAATAAACTTAAGAATGCAAACACAATCGGCCACAATAAGTAAAATTGAAAGGCCAATGAGATATACCATAAGTGTTCAAATGGATTTTCCGTTAATAAGTTTGGAATAAACGTTTGAGCTCTAAGAATCTGCCACCAGTTATTTAAAAACACTAAACTGGAAGTAAATGATCCTCTTAAGTTCACCAACATCTCATTTTGAAACAACGTAATATAAATGAACACTAAAACGAGCATTGCGATTAAAGGCAGTGCAATACGCGCTAATCGTTTTAGTAAAAACTGCTTCAAAGGAATCTTTCCATCGTTCATCAAACTTGTCATTAAGCGGTTTGTCATAAAGTATCCCGCTAAAATGAGGAAGATGTCCAATCCAAGAAATCCACCCGGTAAGCGATAAGAATACAAGTGATAAATAATAATACTAAGAATTCCTATCGCTCTTAGGCCGTCAAAGGAAGATACGTAAAAACGTTTTTCCATCTCACTTCTATCAATCATATTCAAAACTCCTTAATCTACGAACTCGAATGAGAAGTTTAGAATGCGTACTAAATCGCCATTTTCAGCGCCTTTTTCACGTAAAGTGCTATCTACACCCATTCCACGTAATTGACGTGAGAATCGCATAACAGACTCATCATGTTCCATATTAGTCATCTTGAATAGTTTTTCAATCTTGTCACCATAGAGTACCCAAGTTCCATCTGGATCTCTTGTCACTTTGAATGGTGCTTCCTCTTCTTCTAATCCATAAACGATATGTGTTTCCACTACTTCTTCGTTTAATGGGAAGAATTCTGTTTCTTCTAACACTTCAGCAGTTCTAGCAAGCAATGCTTGAAGGCCTTCACGACGATATGCAGAAATTGGGAAAATTTCTGGCATTTCTTCACCTTCAGCCAAGCTATCCGCTAAATCTTTCTTGAACTTCTCTAAGTTTTCTTCCGCTTGTGGTTGGTCCATTTTGTTAGCTACGATTAGCATTGGACGTTCCAATAAGCGTAGGTGATAACTTCCTAATTCCTCTTGAATAATCTTGTAATCTTCAAAAGGATCACGGCCTTCCATTGCGGCCATATCGATCACATGAAGTAATACTTTTGTACGTTCGATATGTTTTAAGAAATGAATTCCAAGCCCTACACCTGTATGAGCTCCTTCAATTAATCCAGGTAAGTCTGCAACAACGAATTGCTCGCCATTTGGAGACTGCGCCATTCCTAATTGAGGATTCAATGTTGTAAAGTGATAGTCCGCAATTTTTGGTTTTGCGCTTGAAATCACGGATAGTAAAGTGGACTTCCCTACAGATGGGAATCCAACTAAACCAACGTCAGCTAAAACTTTTAATTCTAAATCGAGTTCAAACTCTTCCCCTGGTTCACCGTTCTCAGCAATGTCTGGTGCAGGGTTTTTATGCGTTGCAAAACGGATATTTCCTCTACCACCACGGCCACCTTTAGCAACTACTACTTCTTGCCCATCTTCCACTAAGTCAGCAATCAGCGCTTTCGTCTCAGCATTTCTAACGATTGTTCCTGGTGGAACTTTAACGATTAAGTCTTCTGCTCCACGGCCATACATACTCTTACTCATGCCGTTTTCACCAGGTTTTGCTTTGAAATGACGTTTGTGACGGAAATCTAATAAAGTTCTAAGTCCTGAATCGACTTTAAAAATGACACTTCCTCCTTTACCGCCGTCTCCACCAGCCGGGCCTCCGTCTGGTACGTATTTTTCACGACGAAACGCAACCATTCCGTCTCCACCTTTTCCGGCTTTGACTTGAATCGTGGCACGATCATAAAATACTGCCATTTCATTCACTCTCCTTTCTGTGTGAGGGGTCTTATTTAACAATTAATGATGTGAAATCTGCTAAATCTAAAATGATTTCAGATAGCAATCCTAAGAATCTTAGACGGTTACGACGAGTCGCTTCATCGTCCACCATTACCATATTTTCATTGAAGAAATCATTGATTTTTGGTGCCATTGCTTCTAAATGACTATAAAGTTCTTCAGGAGTTAATGTTTGTACTTTTGAATGAAGTTCTTTAATAGCTTTTACTAAAGTTCGTTCACTTTCTGTTTCAAGACGATCTTCTAAAATTGCGCCACTCGCATCATCCTGAGCTTTTGCACTAATATTGATAACACGATTTAAGGCCTCTGTAATTCCTTTAAATTCTTCAGATTCAGAAACGGCTGAAAGAACTTTTGCAGCTTTTAATTGTTCAGGAACTGATGAAGTATGACTGTTTACAACCGCATCGATAATATCATGACGTTTTGTAATTGTAGCAATACGTTGTGCTACACGTTCACGAATAAAGCTTAAGATAAACGTTTCGACTTCTTCCTCTTTACCTGATAGGAATTCAGCATAATCAAGACCTAATAACAATTTAGTAAAGTCTTCAATTTCAATATTCCAATCAAAGGCTGCAAGGATTTGTACTAGCCCCATTACTTGACGGCGAAGCGCATAAGGGTCATTTGAACCTGTTGGAAGCATTCCTGCAGCTGTAAAGCTTAAGAAAGTATCTAATTTATCTGCAACCGCAAGTAAAGCACCTGGTACAGAAGAAGGCAATTCACCATCTGCACTTGTTGGCATATAGTGTTCACGGATAGCTTGGGCAACTTCTTGCGTTTCTCCTTGTTTCAAGGCATAGATTTCACCCATGATTCCTTGTAATTCAGGGAATTCACCAACCATGTTTGTTACTAAGTCGAATTTGTAAATAGAAGCGGCACGTTGAGCTGTGACAACGACATCACTTGGTACGTTCAATTCTTTTGCAATACGTCCCACAAGTAATTGCACGCGGTCCATTTTCTCTGTCATAGAACCAATCTTGGCATGAAAGTTCAATGTTTCTAGTTTCTTCAAGAAAGTTGTCATAGGAATCTTTAAGTCTTCTTCGTAGAAGAATAACGCATCTTCTAGACGAGCTGTTAACACTTTTTGATTTCCTTTTGCGACATTTTCAATCATGTAATCATTCCCGTTACGTACTGAAACGAAGAATGGTAATAATTGTTTTTCCTGGTTATACACGACAAAATAACGTTGGTGTTCTTTCATTGACGTCACTAATACTGGTTCTGGAACGACTAAGTATTTTTCATCAAAAGTACCCGCAAATGCTGTTGGGTATTCAAGGATTGAACTTACTTCCTCTAACAAGTCTTCATCGATTGGAATAATCCAGTTGTTTTTAGCAGCTAATTCTTCAATTTGCTTGCGAACTAATGCTTTACGTTCATCTTGGTTCACGATGACAAATTGTTCAGCCAATGCTTTTTCATAGCTTTCTGGATTTTCAATCGTTGCTTCTTTTCCAAGGAATCGATGTCCTCTTGAAATGCGTCCAGCTTTGACATCTAATACGCCGATTTCTTCGATGACTTCATTGCCGTATAACGCAACAATCCAGTGAATTGGACGTAAGTATTCAAATGTATGAGCTGCCCAACGCATGGTTACTGGGAATTTCATATCTGTAATCACAGAAGATAAGTTTTTAACCACTTCTTTTGTTGATTTACCAGCGATATGTTGTTTCACATGAATGTATTCAACGCCATTCACTTCTTCAACGTAAATATCATCTGTTGTTAACCCTTTCCCACGAACAAATCCTTCAGCTGCCTTTGTCCAAGCTCCATCTTTTTGAGCGATTGCAAGCGATGGTCCTTTAAAGATTTCTTCTCGGTCAGCTTGTTCTTCGACTAAGCCATTTACTCGAACTGCTAATCTTCTAGGAGTGGCAAATGCTTCTACGGATTCAAATTCTAAGTTTTCATCTTTGAAGAAGTCTTCTACACGTTTTGATAATTGTTCAGAGCTTGTTCGAACATATTGAGCAGGTAATTCTTCTAAACCGATTTCTAATAATAATGATTGTGTCATTCTTTCTCCTCCAAACTCTCTTATTTCTCTTTCAATAATGGGAATCCTAATGCTTCACGTTCAGCCACGAAAGTTTTCGCGATTGTACGAGCCATTTTACGAATACGGCCAAGGAATCCAGCACGGTCTGTTGCAGAAATTATTCCGCGAGCATCCATTAAGTTAAATGCATGAGAGCATTTCAATACATAGTCATAAGCTGGGTGAACTAAGCCTTTTTCCATTAATACAGTGGCTTCTTTTTCAAAGTCTGTAAATAATTGCATTAATAATTCTGCATTGCTTTCTTCAAAAGCGTATTTAGAATGTTCATATTCTGGTTGAGTGAAGATATCCCCATATTTAACATCTCCAGTCCATACTAAATCATAAACACTCTCTACTTCTTGAATGTATGAAGCAAGACGTTCTAAACCATAAGTGATCTCACTTGTTACAGGGTGACATTCTAGTCCACCTACTTGTTGGAAGTACGTAAATTGAGTCACTTCCATTCCGTCAAGCCATACTTCCCATCCTAAACCAGCGCAGCCTAGAGATGGATTTTCCCAGTTATCTTCTACGAAACGAATATCGTGTTCTAACGGGTTAATTCCAAGAGCTTCTAAGCTTCCTAAATATAATTCTTGAATATTTTCAGGAGATGGTTTCATCACCACTTGGAATTGGTGGTGTTGGAATAAACGGTTTGGATTTTCCCCGTAACGACCATCTGCTGGACGACGTGAAGGTTCCACGTACGCGGCATTCCATGGTTCTGGTCCAATCGCACGAAGGAATGTATAAGGACTCATTGTCCCCGCCCCTTTTTCAGTATCGTATGCTTGAAGAAGCAAGCATCCTTGGTTAGACCAATAATTTTGTAATGTTAAAATAATTTCTTGAATACTTAATTTTTTTGCCATAATTGTTCTCCTTTCTATTGTGCATTCACTACTGGATAGAATTCATAAATCACTCCAGGAATCACTTCACATTTAACTTCTTTAATCGCTTCATTCTTTGTTTTAAAGCCGTACATTGAATAGTTTGCACTTGTTTGGAATTCTTCCAACACTTCATCTTCATGGCCAATCACACTGACTTTAATTGGTGCTAAAGAAACCACCTTCAATTGAAAATCTTTGAATTCTGAAGCTGGAATGACCATTGTAAAATCCATATTATTTCCTCCTTTGGCTAAATAAAAAAAGTCCCTATGTACACAAAAAGCATACATAGGGACGACTAATCGCGGTTCCACCCTAATTTCTTGGTTTAAAACCAAGCTTCATTGTTGATAGACTCAAGTGCGCCACTTTTAATGACCCATGATATGGATTCCACCAGCCCATACTCTCTTTGACATTTTATCATTAAAAATCTCACTGTCAACGTCCTATTAATCTTCCACTATAGTACCGATAATTGCTTAAAAAGTCAAGTAAAGACAGCGTTTTGCGCTACTCTTAATCTTGTCCTCTTTTCTGCATTAACGTTTCCCATTCGACCATCTGATCTAAGAATTTTTTGCTCTTCAAACGTATGCCCACATACTCATCCATAATGGTGTCAAACAACCGTCTTAATTCACTTGTAGTCTCACCCGATAACTGAATAGACCCTATTTGTTTTGGAGTATTCACAAGCGCTAATTGCCTTGCTACGTACAATGCCTTTCTAGACAGTTGCATGCGATACTCATCTTCGTCTAAATGATTCTTACACAGGCATCCATGCTTTTGAATCGAAAAATCAACTAAGTCCGTATCCCTATTACAAATAACACAATGTTGCCACTCCACTTCGACTCCAAAGTAACGTAGAATCTTGATTTCAAAGAACCTCAAAATTACTTCTGCATCGATTCCATTATTAATGGCTTCAATAGAGTCCCACAGCAGTTGAAATACCGTCTTATTCACTATATGGTCATCCATCACCGCATCTGTTAATTGTGTTAAATACGCTAAAACTGCTTGTGCCTTTACATCTTGTAAGACAATCGTTGCAGGCTTAATATCGTGACTATCCTTTAGGAAACTAAACCCATTTTGATGAATATGCCCCAGGAAAGTCGCTCTTGTAAACACCTGTGTTGCAGCCGTTAATGGATGATTGCTTTGCTGTGCATTTCGTAAAAAGAACATCAACTTTCCGTGGTCTCTCGTCAAAATTTTTACGAGCATATCTTTTTCTCGGTACGTCTGTCTCATTATGACAATCCCATCAAAATAGTGGTAATAATCCATTTGATTTCATCCTAATCTCTATAGTCTGTCTCTTTATATCCGTATTCTTGTAGATTACTTTTACGTTTACGCCAATCTTTTTCGACTTTTACCCACAATTCAAGATAAACCTTATTTCCGAGTAATTGTTGAATATCTCGTCTAGCTCTCGTCCCAATTTCTTTCAAGAGACGTCCACCTTTACCGATAATAATACCTTTTTGTGATTTTCGCTCCACGATAATATTTGCATAGACATGAACCTTATCAAATTCATCTTTTTGCATCTTATCCACTGTTACAGCCACCGAGTGAGGAATTTCTTCCTGCGTTAACTGTAAAATCTTCTCACGAATTAATTCTGAAACCACAAAGTATTCAGGATGATCAGTGATTTGGTCTGCTGGATAATATTGTGGACCTTCAGGAAGAGCTTCTATAAGTGCTTCCATTAATTCGTTCACATTATTTCCTTGTAATACTGAAATTGGGAATACTCCCGCAAAATCAAGAGCATCTTTATAACTTTCAACACGCTCTAATAACACTTCTGGTGTAACAAGGTCAATCTTATTTAACACTAAAAAAATCGGTGTCTTAATTCCTTTTAGCTTTTCAATAATGAAGTCGTCTCCTGGCCCACGTTTTTCACTGACATTGACCATAAATAAGACTGCATCCACTTCTTTTAAAGCAGAATAGGCACTCTTCACCATGAATTCACCAAGCTCATGTTTTGGTTTATGAATTCCAGGCGTATCTAAAAAGACAATCTGAGCGTTATCTTTAGTATAGACTCCTTGAATTTTATTTCTTGTGGTTTGTGCTTTATCAGACATAATGGCAATCTTCTGACCTAACACATAGTTCATAAATGTTGATTTGCCGACGTTAGGTCGCCCCACAATCGCTACAAATCCTGATTTAAATGATTTTGTCATACTCTCTCCTTAAAAATGAAACCATTTTGGCAAAATTATAATTATCGCAATAACGACTGTAAAACCTGCGCTTAACAATACTCCATCTGCTGCAATATCTTTTGCCTTTTTAGCTTCAATATGATATTCCTTTTTCACTAATAAATCTACCAAATTTTCAACAACTGTGTTTAATATCTCCATGACTAATACTAAAAATATACAAAGTAATATAAAACACCATTCGAGTGCAGTTAGTCCAGAAATGAAACTTATCAATATGGCCAACGCCGCCATGGACAAATGAGCTTTCATATTCCGTTCTTCATGAATAACTGTTTTGATTCCGTGTAGTGCATGTTTCATTGAAGTCAAAAAGGTTGAATTTTTTCCCGTTTGTCTATCCGTCATTTCTAGTTAACCCATAAGCTTCTAAGATTTCTTGTTGCAATCCTGTCATTTCAGCTTCCTCTTCTTCAGTTTGATGGTCATAGCCATTTAAATGTAAAAATCCGTGAAGTGCTAAAAATCCAAGTTCTCTTTCAAGCGAATGACCATAATCTTCTGCTTGTTCTTTTGCACGGTCTAAAGAGATGACAATATCTCCAATTGAAGTCACGAAACTATCATCTTCCTCCATAATTGACTGCATGCTTGCCAAATCATCATCGTCATCATCCAATGCAAAACTGATAACATCCGTTACTTTATCGATATTTCTAAAATCACGATTGATTTCTCGAATCCGTTCACTAGATACGAAAGAAATACTACATTCTTTTGTTTGAGGTATTTTTAGAAAATCTGCTGCAAAAGATACCACCTTATGAACCAGTTCTTGATGACTTTCTGGAACTACTTCTGTTTCATCAATAATTTCAATAATCATTTTAAAATCTCCTTTATTCATGTCACTATTATTTTAACAAACTCCCTACATTATTGGAACTTTGACGAATGTTGAACTAAACATTAAATAAAAATGATCCTTTCCCCCAAAATTGTTCATTAAACAATCTTAAAGGAAAGGATACTAACTCTTAACTAGGTTTTTTTACAATTTTTGGATACTCTATTCGCGAATGGAATGTTCCGTTTAGAGAAGCCACAATATTTTTTTCTATAATGGACAACTCTTTCATCGTAATATCACATTCTACAAACTGACCATCTTCCAAGCGATTCATAATGATAGAATGAACCAAATTCTGAACTTTTTCTAAAGTAGGCTCTTTCATCGCTCGAGTTGCAGCTTCTGCACTATCTACAATATTAATGACCGCCGACTCTTTGGTCTGAGGTTTTGGACCAGGATATCTGAAATCCTCTTCGATTGCATCCGGATTTTCTTTTAGGGCTTCTGCATAAAAGTATTTCATCAAAGTAGTTCCATGATGTTCTGCACAAATATCAATTACTGATTTTGGTAATTGATGTTCTTTTAAGATTTCTACTCCTTTACGAACATGATCAAAAATGATTTCTTTTGATTCATAAGGTCCAATCATTTTATGCGGACTTTCCATATGAGCAGGCAAGTTTTCAATAAAGAAGAACGGGTGCTCAGTTTTTCCAATATCATGATAATAACTTGCTACTCGTGCTAATTGAGAATCTCCCCCAATTGCCTCAACACAGTTTGCTGAAATATTAGCCACCATTAGACTGTGGTGATAAGTCCCTGGTGCTTTTGTAATTAAATCTTTTAACAGAGGTTGATTTGGATTAGATAACTCTGCCCATAAAAGAACTGAACTATCTTCAAAAAGATAAGTTAAATATGGCATTAAAATGACTGGAATTACATATGATAAAAATCCACTAATCGCAGCAAATGCAAATAACCAACCAGATTGAGTAGAAACGAGTTCATAATTACTAAAAAATACAAACGGAATCATTAACGAAACAGGAATTACAATTTGTAGAAGTAATTGTTTAAACCAAGATAATTTTTTCCAATAAACTTCTTGAACAACTCCTAACCAAGCCGCAAGAGAAAAATAAACAGTTGTTAATGCTATTTCAGTATTGATATTGTCACTACCAAACATAAACCAGACTAAAATTGGATAAACTAACATCGCAATAATTGTAAAGAAAAATTTTGAGGTTAATTTATAAATAAGATAGATTAATCCAGCAATTGGAAAAGCAACACCAATGTAATCAATCCCTCTATTTTGCAAGAACGATAAAATTTTCAACAGTACAGCGCCCATTGAAAAAACAAAACTAAATACTGTTAATTCATTCAACCGGGTATCCCAGTCTTTACTTGAAACTCCCACTTTATATCGAAGCGAGAATACTAGTAGACTAACGATAAAGATTCCAAGGAAAATCAAGTAACTATAGAGTTGATGATAATTGTTTGTTGTCCCATTAATACCGAGTAATTCAAGAATACGTAAATCTTCTTGAGTAATAATATGCCCTTCTTGGATAAGCACTTGACCTTGAAGAATTCTAACGGTTGAGACGCTTTGCTTCGCATTCTCTTTTGCACTGTTGGTTGCATCTTTATCCACTACATTATTAGCAACAATGCTATTGGTTAACAATTGTCCTAATAATTCACGTTCTGAATCAGAGAATCCACCATTAAACAAAGATCTTTTTGCAACTTCTTGCGCTTGCAACAGATTAGAATCTGTAATAGAAGAAGCCATTTGTTCCTTCGTTGCGTCTTCTACAGCCTTCTCATAGCTCTCTATTTTTTCAGAACTAGCCGATAAAAGCTGAACAATAACACTATCTTTAATATACAAAGCAAAATCTCGAATGGCTTTATTTTCCCTATCTAAACTTTTCTTAAAATAGCTTAATCTATCTTGAATTGTAGCTACTTTTGTAGATGTTTCTCCAGTCGTTGTGGTAGTTGAATCTCCCCCAAATATTTCGCTTGATGATTTGGCCGCAACAGTTTTAATCGCTTGGAAAAACTGCTTTACTTTATCAATTTGTTGTTGTTGTTTGGTTTGGTCAAAAACATAAATATCTCCAATACCATCCATCGCCATTTGTTGATTTTTTGCGGTTTGCTCTTTATCCTCAATTGTTCTTGGAGAACGAATTGTTTCTTTAGCAACTTGATTTAACTCTAAAGAATAAGAAGTTGGTTGTACATTACTCCATCCTAAAATGAGTAACACTAAAAATGTCATCCCTAATAAAGCAGGTAGATAGAGCATTCCTAAAGTTTCTTGAAACTTACGGAGCTTTTGTCTCACTTTCTTCACCTCGTTCCTTTTCAGTTTCCGTTGGTGCTGAATATGCATTAATAATTTCAGATACGATTGGATGACGTACAACGTCTCCTGCATCAAATTCTACAAACGCAATTCCATTTATTCCTTTTAGCTTGCGTTCAGCATCTAAAAGACCACTGGCTTGATGTCCTTTTGGCAAGTCAATTTGAGACTTATCTCCATTGACAATCATTTTTGAACCAAAACCTAAACGAGTTAAGAACATTTTCATTTGCGCTCTAGTTGTATTTTGAGCTTCATCTAAAATGATAAATGAATCTTCTAGAGTACGCCCACGCATATACGCTAACGGCGCCACTTCAATGACTCCTCGTTCTAAGAGTCGATTCGTATGTTCCATACCGTATACGGTATAAAGAGCATCGTATAACGGACGTAAATATGGATCTACTTTTTCTTTTAAGTCTCCTGGTAGGAAACCTAAATTTTCACCGGCTTCAACGGCTGGACGAGTCAAGATTATTTTCTTCACTTCGCCTTTTTTTAATGCTTGAACAGCCATCACAACGGCAACGAACGTTTTACCCGTTCCGGCAGGTCCAATCCCAAAGACCACATCAGTCTTTTTAATGGCATGAATGTATTGTTGTTGCCCATATGTTTTGGCACGAATCGCTTTTCCTGCAAATGTACGGCCAATTTCTTCGTTATATAAATTAACAAAGTAATCCAAAGTACCACGTTTAGCCATCTTCACCGCAGTGATGATATCTGTTTTAGAAATACTAATCCCACGTGCAATCAAGTCTTGAAGCTGGTTTAGTAGTTCTTTAACTTGAGTAACATTCTCTTCTTCACCAGTAATAAAGAGTTGCTCCCCACGATGAGTGATTTGTACTTGGAATGAATCTTCAATAAAACGAATATTCTGATCTTGAGAACCAAATAATTGAATTAGTTGAGGATTATCGCTTAATTCAACACTTGCTTTTACGGTTTCTTTTTCCAATCAGTTATCCTCCAATCCACACTTATTTATTTAAGTGTGCTTTTACTTGTTCTTTAATGACATTACCGTCTGCTTGTCCTTTTAGAGCTTGCATTACGGCACCCATTAATTTACCGAATTCTTTTTGTGTTGTCGCTCCTACTTGTTCAGCGATTTCAGCAATTTTTGCTTGTACTTCTTCTAAAGAAAGTTGTGCTGGCAAATATTTTTCAACAATCACTAATTCACCTTGTGTTTTTTCAACTAGTTCTGGTCGATTTGCTTTTTCAAATTCAACAATTGAATCACGACGTTGTTTTGCTTCACGTGATAAAATTGTTAATTCTTCTTCAGCTGTTAGCTCTGATTTTTTGTCAATTTCAGCTGCCTGAATTGCTGTTTTAATCATACGTAAAACTGCTAACGTTTCTTTATCCTTTGCTTTCATCGCTGTTTTAATATCGTTGTTAATCGTTTCTTTTAATGACATTGTTCTCTCTCCATTCTTGTATTTCGTTTGATTGATAAAAAAAGACTGGGACCTATAGCCCCAGCCTGACATAGTCATATGATACACAGAGTTGACTAGAACTTGCGTTTACGAGCTGCCTCTGATTTTTTCTTACGTCTTACACTTGGTTTTTCATAAAACTCACGTTTGCGAGCCTCTTGTAAAGTTCCGGTTTTAGAAACAGTACGTTTGAAGCGACGAAGAGCATCATCAAGTGATTCGTTTTTACGAACAACTGTTTTTGACATATCCTATTCCCTCCCTCCGAGCATTTAAAAGTAACTGTTTTCTTTTGAATAGAATAACCAAACAAACGAAATGTCCTTTTTTTATTATAGGAAAGGTTCGCTAAAATGTCAATCAACTTCTATACTGCCTATGAACTTTTTTAGGAAAACCTTAATTTATGCTTTAGTTGCGCATTTTTCGCAAAGTCCAAAAATCTCGAATCGATGAGAGTGAATTTCACAACCTTCTAATTGATCTTGGAAGAAGTCCATTGGGCACATATCTATTTCTTTTGTACTACCACACTTTTCACAAATGAAATGATGATGATGCCCATGTGTTTGGCACCGGAATCTAAATAATTTCTCACCATTTAGTTCTGTTTCTTCTAAAATATTCAATTGTACAAAGGTATATAAATTACGATAAATTGTATCATAACTTAATTGTGGAAACTCTGAAGCAATTAACTCTTGCACCTGTTTTGCTGACAAGTAACGATTCGCATCATTTAAAATTTCAACCAATCGTTGGCGTTTATTCGTGTGCTTGTAGCCTGCTTCTTTTAGAATCTCTAATGCTTCTTCCACATGATTATGTGAGTGGTTATGATGATGTTCATGATGGTGCTCACAATGTTCGTGACCACAGCAATGATCGTGTGAATGCATATTATTTCCTTCTTTCTTGATTTAATAACTCTTCAATCCAATGTGAATCAAATTTTCCAGAACGAATCATTTCAATCTCTTTCTTGTATGGCGCAATCTGAACTTTATCTTCCACTTTAATCCATGGAGTTTCAAGAATTTTAGGGAGATTTTTAAATTCTGGGACTTGAATAACATTCATTAACGCATCAAACCCAATTTCTCCAAACCCAAAATTTTCGTGTCTATCTTTATGGGCACCCACAGGATTTTTAGAATCGTTGATATGAAGAACTTTAATGCGATCAAGTCCTACCGTTTTATCGAATTGTGTCAATACTCCTGATAAATCGTTTTTAATATCGTATCCAGCATCATGAACATGACAAGTATCAAATGTAACCGATAAGTGTTCATTGTACGTCACTCCATCAATAATACGAGCTAGTTCTTCAAACGTACGAGCTAACTCTGTTCCTTTTCCGGCCATTGTTTCCAAAGCGATTTGAACTGTTTGGTCTTTTGTAATTACTTGGTTTAGACCATAAATTATTTGATTCAATCCAACGTCAACACCAGCACCTACATGAGAGCCTGGATGTAAAACAACTTGTGTAGCTCCGACTGCTTCAGCACGTCTCAATTCTTCTTTCAAAAAATCAATTGCAAAATCAATATATCCTTCTTTTGTTGTATTGGCTAAGTTAATAATATAGGGAGCGTGAACGACTACTTCCTTGATTCCGTTTTCAGTCATAAATTTCTTGCCTATTTCAGCATTTAATTCTTCTATTGGTTTTCTTCTGGTGTTTTGAGGAGCTCCCGTATACACCATCATAACATTTGCCCCGTAACTAAAGGCTTCTTTAGCAGATCCTAATAGCATATCTTTACCGCTCATTGAAACATGAGATCCAATTAACATGTCAAACCTCCAATTTGCTCTTATTCTTTTTTATTGTACCTAATAAATTCGACTACAATCAAGTTCAAAGCAACTTTTTATACACAAATAAGGGTTTTATTGGTATAATGAATTAGAAATACTTAATTTTAAAGGAGTCTCTATGGATTCATTATTGCATTTATTTAAAAAGAAAAATACACAACAATTCATAGCTTTCATTTTTATATTATTAACACTTTGGTTAATTGCCTATCCATTAGTCAGTGAAAAAACTGCATCTACAAATGAAAACAATTCGCGTCAAACGGTCGTAGAGAATTCAAATACAAACTCTACCACACAGACATCCTCAAGAGTAAAAAATAAAATTGTTCAGTTTGCTGTAAATACTGGTTCTTCGAACGTGCAGGTTTATCAAAAGATGGATTCAAAGTCAATCCCAATAGGTGAAATCTCTCAAGGACAGTATTTATTGTCTCTACATAAACTAGACAACGGGTGGATACAAGTTCAGTATAATGAACAAGTTGGATATGTGGAAGAAAATGACAACATCTTACTAACAACCTTAATGAAAGGTTATGCAAATGGAGGTTTGAAGATTTATCAAACTGCCGAAAAAAACACTAAAGAAATTGGGATGATTCCCGATGGTGAGATTTTCTATCTTCTTGAAGATGTTTCCGATAAAACTTTAAAAATCCGCTATAAAGAGACTGAAGGATATGTAGATAGCGATTCTTCGAACTATACCATTGAATTAATACAAGAAATATTGAACAAACAAGCTGGGCTTCCAACGACTATTGATTCCAATAAAATGTTTGTAACGAAGCTAAAAGAAACTCCAATCTACTCTCAATCATCTATCACTTCAGATTTAATTGGAACGGTAGATAAAGGAACGCAATTTGTATATGAAGATAGAGAGGGAGATTTCTATAAAGTTTCTGTAGGCAATGGAAAATATGGATATATACCATATTGGTTAGTCACCGCAAACTTCGCAGGGATAGAAACAGATGACGCCCTCCCACAAGGAATTAAAAATGCAACTATTGTCATTGACCCTGGTCACGGCGGAGATGATCCTGGTGCTGTTGTAAACTTTAGTGAAAAACATGAAGCTGATCACACACTTTCGACTGCTTTCTTAGTTAAGAAAGAATTAGAAGCGTTAGGCGCAAAAGTTATTTTGACTAGAACTGACGATAGTTCCGTTTCCTTAGCAGATCGTGCTGAAATTAGTAATAAAAATAATGCCAATGCATTTATCAGTATTCACTTTGATTCTGCGGAAGTCGATAGCGCTAGTGGAACTACAACCTATTATTATAGCGATAAAAGTGAAAATCTCAGTCAAACCATTAATAAGTATTTATCACGTAACTTACCTCTTAAAAACCAAGGAAGCAGATTCCAAAACTTCATGGTATTAAGAGACAATGCTCGTCCATCTATTCTTCTAGAGCTTGGATACTTAAACAACCAAGGTGATAATAAAGTGATTTCTTCTCAAGAATATCAAGAAAATATCGCAAAAAGTATAGCAAACGCCCTAAAAGAATACTTCCAATAAACCAAAGAAGCGATGCTACTCCCTGTGGAATAGCATCGCTTCTTTTTATTTTAAAATAAATCATCAATCTCTTGTTGAGCCGTTTCAACGGCGGTTGTGTAATTGGCAGTAATTTCCTCAATCACTGTTCCTTCAACGGCTTCTCTAATTAACCCTTCTACATCAAGACGCGCTTCGTACTGACGAGCTTTTTCAAGTTTCGGTTTTGTCTTAGGACTTGGCGGTGCAAATACCGTACAACAATCCTCAAACGGTTGAATTGATAACTCGAATGTATCAATTTCTTCTGCAACTTTAATAATATCAAGTTTATCCATTGTAGCTACTGGACGAATAATTGGTGTATTTGTAACATCATTAATCGCCACCATGCTCTCTAATGTTTGAGAAGCCACTTGCCCCACCGATTCCCCATTAGCAATCGCAAGAGCTTTCGCATTTTTACGAAGCTCATCAGTAATTCGAAGCATAAAACGACGCATAATCGTCATTAAATACGCTTCCGGCACACTCTTCTTGATTTCCTCTTGAATTCTTGAAAATGGTACCGTTAAAAATTGAATACTTCCTCCAAAACGAGCAATTTTTGCTGCTAAAAGTTTTGTTTTCTCAAGCGCCTGTGGACTCGTATAAGGTGGGCTTGCAAAGTGCACGCATTGAATTTCCATCCCACGTTTCATTGCAAGATACCCAGCTACTGGAGAATCAATCCCCCCAGATAACATGAGCATCACTCGACCACTTGTTCCAACAGGAAGTCCGCCTGCCCCTGGGATGGTCTTAAGACTCACCATTAAGTGTTCACGGCGCACATCGATACGAACTGTAATATCTGGTTGTTTTAATTGAACTTTGATATCTGGAAATGCTTCAAGAACAGCATCTCCTAAGAATAGATTGATTTGATTCGTATCCATCTCGAATGTGTGATCCGAGCGTTTTGTCATAATTTTAAACGTCTTACCTTCAAGATCTTCTTGACTCAATAAGTCAAGAACTACTTTTTTAGCCACTTCCATATCTTTTTCAACAATATAGACTGGCGAAATAGATTGAATCCCAAAAATTGGTTTTACCTTTTCGATGACTGCTTCTTCAGGTGCTTCATGTAAATCTAAATACATAAAGTCATAATCAGGAATCACCTTTACCTGAGGAAAGTCTACTAAGGCTTTTTTAATATTTGACGCTAATTTTTGAGTGAACATTTTCTTGTTTCTACCCTTTGTAGAAAGTTCACCATAGCGAATCAAAATTCTAGTTTTCAAAGGTTTCCTCCTTTTATTTTAAAAACGAAAATTGTTTCATTAACTGATGCAGAACATTGATAAACTGTTCGACTTCTTCTTTTGTGTTGTCGTTTGAGAAGCTTACACGAACGGCACCTGTTGCCCATTCAGTTGGAACATCCATCGCATAAAGAGTGCTTGATGAATCTACTTTTTTACTTGAACAAGCAGAAGTCGTAGAAATATAAATGCCATGATTTTCAAAAGCATGGACAACCACCTCTCCACGAACGCCTTTAATAGCAAAGCATAATACATGACTTGCTCCATCTTCAGGTGAAAAGATGCGAATCTCTGGTTTTGTAGCAAGCTCTTTCCATAGTTTGCTACGAAGGTCTCCCGTAACTGACTTTTCTTCTTGAGCCATTCGCAGAGCTTTTGTTGTAGCTACAATTCCTGGAAGGTTTTCCGTTGTACTACGTTCTCCTTTTTCTTGTCCGCCACCTGTTAAGAGCGCTTGAATCTTACGTCCAAATTTCTTATACATAATCCCAACGCCTCTTGGTCCATGGAATTTATGCGCAGAAAGGCTCAACAAATCAATACGTCCAATGGCTAGCAGCTGACTTGCGCGTTCTACTGCTTGAACAGCGTCCACATGAAAATGAATCGATGGGTATTCTTCTAACACTTGTGCAATTTCCGTAATTGGCTGGATTGCACCAACTTCATTATTGACAGCCATTACACTCACTAGAATCGTATCTTTACGAAGGTTCTCTTTTAATTGGTCAACACTAACAATCCCTTTAGAATCGACATCTAAATAAGTCACTTCAAACCCGAAGCGCTCTAATTGCTTACACGTTTGAAGGACAGACGGATGTTCAATCTTTGTCGTGATGATATGCTTCCCAAATACGGATTTTTCTAAAGCTGTTCCTTTTATAGCCCAGTTATTCGATTCAGTTCCGCCTGAGGTGAAGAAAATCTCCTCAGGTAGAACGGATAATAAACTAGCCACTTGTGCTCTAGCTTTTGTCAACACTTGATAGGCATCGACTCCTAATTGGTGTAAGCTTGATGGATTTCCAAAGAACTTTTGGCTAACTTGAACATAGCTCGTTAATGCATCATCATAAATTTTCGTTGTTGCTGCATTATCAAAATAAATCATTCTACTATCCTTTCAGAATCTATTAGTTCGCAACGATGTTTACTAAACGCCCTGGAACAGCAATTACTTTACGGATTGTTTTTCCTTCGATGGCTGATTTCACTGCATCATGTTCTTTAGCTAGTGCTTCAAGAGCTTCAGCATCTGCATTCGTTGGAACCATTACGCGTGCTTTAATTTTTCCATTGACTTGGAAAATCACTTCTACTTCATCTTCCACTAATTTAGATTCATCGTAAGTTGGCCATGGTTCGTAACTAATTGATTCAGTAAATCCGAATTTACTCCAGATTTCTTCAGCCATATGTGGTGCTAATGGCGCAATCAATTGTACTAGACCTTTCATAAAGTCAAATGGTAATGCATCTGCTTTGTATGCTTCGTTGACGAAAATCATCATTTGAGAAATTGCGGTGTTGAAATGCAACTCTTCGAAGTCTTCTGTTACTTTCTTCACTGTTTGATGGTACACTTTATCCAATTTACCATCATTTAGTTTTGTAATACGGTCGCGCATTTTACCGTTGTCGTCGATCATCAATCTCCAGAAGCGATCTAGGAACTTACGGCTACCCTCAAGTCCTTTTTCACTCCAAGCAATCGATGCATCCAGTGGTCCCATGAACATTTCATAGACACGTAATGTATCCGCACCATATTCGCGAACAACATCATCAGGGTTTACAACATTCCCTTTAGATTTAGACATTTTCTCATTACCTTCACCTAGAATCATTCCTTGGTTAAATAATTTTTGGAATGGTTCTTTGTTAGGAACAACGCCTAAATCGTATAACACTTTATACCAGAAACGAGCATATAGTAAGTGAAGAACGGCATGCTCTGCACCACCAATATATAAATCAACTGGTAACCATTGTTTTACTTTTTCCGGATCCGCAATTCTTTCTTTGTTATGTGGGTCAACATAACGTACAAAGTACCATGAACTACCTGCCCATTGTGGCATTGTATTTGTTTCACGGCGACCTTTTTTACCTGTTACAGGGTCTGTTACATACAGCCAGTCTTCAATTGCAGCCAGTGGTGACTCACCTGTACCACTAGGACGAATTTTATCTGTTTTTGGCAATACTAATGGCAATTCAGATTCAGGAACAGTTGTCATTGTGCCATCTTCCCAATGGATCACTGGAATTGGTTCACCCCAGTAACGTTGACGAGAGAACAACCAGTCACGTAGACGATAGCTTACTTTTGCTGCTCCTACGCCATTTTCTTCAAGCCATGCATTCATTTTTGCGATGGCGTCCGCTTTATTCAATCCATCCAGGAAATCTGAATGAATATGTACACCATCACCAGTGTATGCTTCTTCTTCAACATTTCCGCCTTCAATTACTGGAATAATGTCTAATCCAAATACTTTTGCAAATTCATAGTCACGCTCATCATGAGCTGGAACGGCCATAATGGCACCTGTACCATAAGTACTTAATACATAGTCTGCAATCCAGATTGGGATTTCTTTTCCATTCACTGGGTTAATCGCATACGCTCCAGTGAATACCCCTGTTTTTTCTTTAGAAAGTTCTGTACGTTCTAAGTCGGATTTCGTAGAAACGGCTGCAATATAAGCATCCACTGCTTCTTTTTGTTCAGGAGTGACAATCTTTTGAACCAATTCGTGTTCTGGCGCTAATACATTGTAAGTCGCTCCAAATAATGTGTCCGGACGTGTCGTGAACACTTCAAAACTTTCGTCTGTTCCTTTTATATTGAAACGAACTTGAGCCCCTTCTGAACGGCCAATCCAGTTACGTTGCATATCTTTAATACTTTCAGGCCAATCTAGATCATCCAAATCTTCTAATAGGCGGTCTGCATATGCTGTAATTTTCAACATCCATTGTTTCATTGGTTTACGGTAAACTGGATGTCCTCCACGTTCACTCTTACCATCGATAACTTCTTCGTTAGCAAGTACTGTTCCAAGCGCTGGACACCAGTTCACTGGAATTTCAGCTTCATATGCAAGTCCCATTTCCACTAATTTAGTGAAAATCCATTGTGTCCATTTATAGTACTCTGGATCTGTTGTGTTAATTTCACGGTCCCAGTCATAACTAAAACCTAATTCATTAATTTGACGTTTGAAGTTTGCTACGTTTACTTTCGTGAATTCTGCCGGATCATTTCCTGTGTCCAGAGCATATTGCTCTGCAGGAAGTCCAAACGCATCCCATCCCATTGGATGAAGAACATTGTACCCTTGTGCACGTTTCATACGAGAAACGGCATCTGTTGCTGTATAACCTTCTGGGTGACCTACGTGAAGTCCTTGTCCTGATGGATACGGGAACATATCTAATGCATAGAAGTTTTTCTTAGAAGAATCTTCTGTTGTTTTGAATGTATGATGTTCTTTCCAATATTTTTGCCATTTTGGCTCTATTTCAAGATGATTAAATGTCATCTGATTCACTCCTTTCAAAACAAAAAACGCCCCACCTGTCACTGACAGATAGGACGCAATACGTGTTACCACCTAAACATTTTACTCTTCTTACCTGTAACGCTGGCGAAGCGGAAACTCTTACTAATCCTTCAGAGTTCGGCTAAAAAGGCGAGTTCAGTTTATCGAATTGATGCATTTTCACCAACCATGCACTCTCTACAACTTTCAAAGAAACTTACTATTCCTCTTTCTGCTTTTGTGAGTATTATTCTAGCAGATTATTTTGAAACTTTCAACACTTGACCAACTCGGATAACATTTGAAGTTAAGCCGTTTAGAGCTTTTAATTGTTCTAATGAAAGTCCGTAAGTTCTAGCAATACGCCATAACCCTTCTCCTGCTTTAACTGTATGAGTTTTAGCACCAGAAGAAACGGATTGTGTTGATGAATATGAAGTAGTTGCTTGTGCTGAACCTGACAATACTAATTGTTGACCTGGACGAATCGTACTAGTTTCTGATAATCCATTCACTGAAAGTAATGTTCTTAATGAAATTCCATGGTTATGTGCAATACGATATAAAGTATCTCCTGCTTTTACAGTATAGGTCCCTGAAGTTGAAGTTGCTTGACTAGCGGTACTTACTGGAGTAGCAACTGTTGTACTTGAAGTTCCTGAAACGTTTAGTGTTTGACCAGGACGAATCACTGAAGATTGAGATAGTCCATTTAATGATAATAACGAACTCAAGCTCACACCTGAACGACGAGCAATACTATATAATGTATCCCCTGCTTTTACAGTATAGGTCCCTGAAGTTGATACTACTGAAGATGCGCTATTTGTTTTAGTACTTACTGGAGTTGAGAAGTTTCCTTCTGATTGACTCACTGTTAAACTTTGACCAGGATAAATGATAGATGTTTGAGATAAACCATTTAAGGTTAATAATGAATTTAAACTCATTCCTGAACGACGAGCGATACTGTATAAAGTGTCTCCCGCTTGGACAACATAGTTTCCACCGCTTGTACGAGCTGTAGAAGTAGATGTTCTAACTACTGTAGAAGAAGCTTCACCACCAACTACACGTAATGTTTGTCCTGGGCGAATGATACTTGATGTAGAAATTCCATTGGATGAAATTAATTGCGATAAGCTCATCCCAAATTTACGGCTGATACCATATAGGGTATCACCAGCTTTTACGGTATAAGTACCATTTGCTTTTGAAACAGATGTAGTACTTACAGGAGTTGATACTACTGTATTAGTAGTTTGTTTTGTATTATTTCCTAATGATAAAGATTGTCCTGGACGAATCACTGAATTTAATGATAATCCATTTAAAGACAATAATTGATTTACACTAACACCCGATTTACGGCTGATAGCATATAATGTATCCCCTGCTTGAACAGTATATTGTCCTCCAATTGAAGATTTCTCTTCAATTGACGCTGCGATAGCCGTAGCAGTTCCATTATCATATTTTGTCAATCCAAATTGTTCAATAATGCGGTTTAATTTAGCATAATACGCAGTGTCCGTTGCATAACGGCCAGTTAAATAACGTGTAGCATCTTGATAGCTATTTGTACGGCTCTTCCATGCACCAGAATAGAACATTGGAGCTCCTTTAATCCCATTAACAATTTTATCTACATAATCATCCATTGATTCTTTGTATGATGGATATTTTCTAAAATTATCATGAATACCGTAGTAGTTTTGCGCTCCGGCATCTTCTAAAGTATACATATTGACAGATTGACCATTATAGTTCCCTTTTACACCAAATAAGTTATGGTTTGGTTCAGAAGCTAACGCACTTGTTCCCCATGCAGATTCTAGAGCTGCCTGTGCGATCATTACTGAAGTATAGACATCTTTACCTTCAGTAGCTTGTTGAGCTGCTGGAATAATCTTATTTAAGAATCGTTGTGCAGGAGTTTGTACTTGATTCGTAGGTACAGTATATGCATGAGATTTTGGCGCTAATGCTAAACCTGCTACTGTAGTTGCTCCAACGACAGCAACTGTCTTTTGTAAATTTTTATTAGCAGCTTTTAAAGCCTTCATTTGATTTTCTTTTTTTAAACGTAAATATCTTTCGTGTTTTGTTTCTGTCATCCTTTTATCCTCCATCTAAAAACTAATTCGTAATCCATTATAGTAGGATAAAATTGAATGTGTAGGGGAACGTTGCGCGAACACGCAAAACGTCGTATACTCTTAATATCCGTAAAAAATATGTAACAAATTGTAAAATTTTACTTAAGAGGTGTTTATTTTGAAGAACGCTCAACAATTTAGCCACGAAATGATACTTTCCGCAAATTTAGAAAATGGACTATTTATCGACGCAACCGCAGGAAATGGACATGACACACTTTTTTTGGCACAACATATAGATTCGACTTCAAAAATTTTATCTTTTGATATTCAAGAAACAGCTATTTTACAAACAAGACAATTATTACAAAAATATGACTTAGCCCCAAAAGTGACTTGTATTCTAGACTCTCACGCGAACATTTCAAACTATTTAGAACCAGAGGAGCGTGTTAGATTAGCTATTTTTAATCTTGGTTATTTACCTGGAAGTGATAAAAAAATCATCACAATTCCCTCTTCCACTCTTGAAGCCATCCAAATTTTGCTTGGACGACTAGAGAAAAATGGAAAAATAATCATCGTTTCCTACTATGGTCATGACGGTGGGTTAGAAGAAAAGGATGCTGTTGAAGAACTCATTTCAGCTCTTTCTCAAAAGGAATGGTCCGTTTTAAAATATCAATTTATCAATCAAATCAACTGCCCACCAATTTGTTATGTCATAGAAAAAAAGTAGAAAATTATCATATATGATAATTTTCTACTTTAAATGAAAAGCCAACCTCATTGAGGTTGGCTTTCTTCATGATCGTTTAAGCAAAATAAGCTTTTAACTCTTCTACTTTATTCAGTTGTTCCCATGGAAGTTCAATATCTGTTCTACCAAAATGACCATAAGCTGCAGTTTGTTGATAGATAGGTCTACGTAAGTTTAGTGTTTCAATAATTCCTTTTGGAGTTAAGCGGAACTCTTTACGAATGACTTCAATGATTTTATCTTCTGGTACGTAGTTAGTTCCAAAAGTATCTACAGCAATCGAAACTGGTTGTGCTACTCCAATCGCATACGCTAATTGAATTTCACATTTTTCAGCAAGACCTGCTGCAACAACATTTTTTGCGATATAACGTGCTGCATAACTTGCAGAACGGTCTACCTTTGTAGAATCCTTACCAGAGAAAGCTCCACCACCATGACGTGCATAACCACCGTAAGTATCTACGATAATTTTACGTCCAGTTAATCCTGAGTCTCCAACAGGTCCACCAATAACGAATTTACCAGTCGGATTAATGAAGTAACGTGTTTCATCGTCAAGTAATTCAGAAGGTACGACTGGTTTTACAACATACTCAAGTACGTCCTTTCTGATTTGCTCTTGAGAAATCTCTTCATCATGTTGTGTACTTACAACAATTGTATCAATACGTTTTACTTTATGTTCAGGAGTATATTCAATTGTTACTTGAACTTTTCCATCTGGACCTAAGTAATCTAATTGTTTCTCTTTACGAACTTTTGCCAGTTGATAAGCTAACTTATGACTTAAATCAATTGGCAGTGGCATATAAGACTTCGTTTCATTTGTAGCGTAACCAAACATTAAACCTTGGTCCCCTGCTCCAAACTCTTCAGATTGTCCACGAGTTTCTAATGCATCGTCAACCCCCATTGCAATATCTGGTGATTGCTTGTCTAAAGAAACCATAACCGCAACTGCATCAGCATCGTATCCATACTTGCGGTCAGTGTATCCTATTTTACGAATCGTATCACGAGCAACTTGTTGGTAATCAACTACCGCACTCGTTGTGATTTCTCCTACTAAAACGACTAAACCAGTATTTACTACTGTCTCACAAGCTACACGAGCAGTTGGATCTTGAGCAAGAATGGCATCTAAAATACCATCACTAATTTGGTCTGCAACTTTATCGGGATGTCCTTCTGTTACGGATTCCGATGTAAATAAAATTTTTTCCATTTCTTTTTCCCCCATTCAATTCCGGTTACAAGGCATCTACACATGGTGCATCCTTTCGGGAATATCATTTTTAACTTTTCCTATTATAGCACTTTTAAAAAAAAATGATAGTAAAATCAATTATCATTAAGAACTGAATGGAAATTTGTAATCGACTTAAATACAAATTTTAAACTTAATAAAAAAGCCTAAGTATAGACCTAGGCTTTACATATTAAATCATCATTAATTTGTTTCTTTACGAATCACTACAAATGAAGTCACTAAGAATAAACCAGCTATTAAAACTAGAATATTATAATTCGAAGTACCAGTATTTGGCAATTCTGGTTTTTCTTCGGTTGTTGTAGTGTTCTCTGTCGTTTCAACAGTACTTGGGACTTCTGTTGTCGTTGAAGGAGACTCTGTTGTAGTCGTTACTGTTGTAGACTCTTCAGTTGTCGTGGTTGACGTTGTAGTTGTAGAAGTCGTAGTAGTTGTTGTGGTTGTTGTAGTCGTCGTTGTTGTTTGTTCTTTTGGATTCACAATTGTTTTTGTAACTGTTCTATCAGCTGCAAAATCAGCAATATTTACATCTGTTTCAGGTGTTTCAATTTTATATCCTGGAAGTGTTTCAACTTCTGTAAGTGTATATTTATCTTTTAATAATGAAGGTACCGTGATATTTCCATTAGAATCAGTGACATATTCTCCTATTACTTGATTATTTCTTAATCGAGTCAGTTTAAACTTTACTCCAGCTAATGGTTTATTTTCATCATCTACTTTATGAACATTAATGGTGAATACATAACCTATTCCAGAACCTCCAGCTACTTGCACAGCAGAAGCATTTGTAACTTCTTTTTGAACAATTCCCTTCGCTTTTAATTTCGCATCATTTTTCAACAGTTCTCCGTCTAAAGGAGAATAGTTTAATCTGACATCATATGATATACGATATTGATCTGTTTCACTAATATCTCCTAGTTCAGCAACAAAAGACTTTCCATCTGCACCAAAAGTAACTTTATGTTGACTTGTGACATCTGTTCTGTCTGTGAATTGCCATTCACCATTTACGTAATTAAATTTTCCTTTATAAATTCGAAAACTATCTTTCACATAAGAAGCATTATGGTATTGTAATTGATCTTCTATTGTAACTTCTTTTAAATTCTGCTTTGTTCGGTTAATAGAAATATTGTAGGAAACAGTTTTATAGTCTGTATTGTTTACCCAACTAGTTTTTGTGAAAAGTGTTGGATTTCCATCTCCAATGCCTTTAAATTTGATTTTTCCAGCGACTTTTGTTTCTTTGTTTACACTTAGATCTATCGAAATCTCTCCAGCTTGTGGATGTTTTTTGAAATCTACTCTAGCATAGAAGAAGAATTTACCGTTTGTATCTGAATGCTTTTCTACATAATCTGTATACTCTAAGGTTAAAGTTTTATTATTGGCATCCACCGTTGCATGTGCAATCACTTCTTTTGTATTAACATCTCGAATTTCAAAGCTAGTTGAAGTAATAATCAATGCATCAGGAACTGTTAAAATCGTTTTGTCTCCTGCTTTAACATCCTTATCGCTTAAATCAAATGTAGCATTAATTCTAAAAGTAGCCCATTGTGCTAAATCCCAGTCCAACTTTCCGCCTTCATTATTAGAGATACTTAAACTAGTTATGGCATCAGCTAAATTACCAGTAACTGTCGGAGAGGTATCCGCAGAAGCATTTCGTGAAGTTAAGGAGAAGAGTGCTGCTAAAAATACTAATAAGAACGATAAAAAGGTGATTTTTCTGGTTTTTTTCATATTTAATCCTCTTTTCTTGATTTGCTGGTAATAAATCAATGATTTATATGTTCATATTATCACATTAACACAACAATTAACATAGTATAATTGTTAAATATTCGATATATTCACATTTTCATCAAATGAAAAATTGAACAAAAATAGAAAAAGTTTTCATTGATTTCATATAAAGAAATAGTTTTCTTTTCAAAAGACGTAAAAACGCCTTTAAATCCCCTCATCTTGACAAGAACGGCATTATTCCATATCATTAAACTATAATTAAGAATGAGGTATTTTTATGAACAACGAACCACAGTCTATGTCCGTTTCGAACATCTTACATCAACTAACCTCTCCTTGGCTGAATTTTATTTTAGCTCCTTTAGGTTATTGTTTAATCGGACTTCTTCTTGCTGTAAGACAACAACAATTTCACTTTACTCATTTTTCAGTATTGTTTTTGTTCTTTGTCATTATTTATTTGCAAGAAAATTCATTTAGAAAATTTGCTAACCATCCAGAAATGAAAAGATGGATTTTTATAGCTATTACAGACATACTGTTACTTTCTCTTCTAGTCTATTTTTATCAAAATGTAGCTTTAAGAATCGTTCTTCTTTTACTTTTAATAGTGATTCTGAACCACGGTCACTTGTTTGAATTGAAGACAAATGATATGTTTTATATTTATCATTCTTTTTTAAATAGTATTTCAAAATATTATTTGGGGAATTTCATCACTTTGTTTATTTTAAGTGGCGCGGTTTCTAAAGAAATTGGCATTCAATTATTCCAATATATTTTATTTGGATTATATGTTTCTCATGTTAAATCACGTTTGGTCGAAATTAGAGAAGGAAAAAGACACTATGGTCCAGTAGTCGCAATTTGTACTGTTTTATTTAATCTTTCTTGGCTAATTGGAACAATAATCTACTTTGTCTGGTACCTAGGCTCTTTCAGTGTTCTGGGAACGATTTTATTCTCATTATCCTTATTGATTCCAATTTTATATCAAATATACTATCGAAAAGAATTTTCTGTTAATCGACAATTTACATACTTACATTGGTATTTAATTGTAATGTCATTTTTATATGGATTTTTCTTTATCATTTAAAAAAACGTTGGACATTGTCCAACGTTTTTTTAAACTTCTTTTTGACCATATGCACAAAGATCTAACAATGGACATCCCTCACACTTGGGACTCCTAGCCGTACAATGATATCTTCCAAAGAAAATCATCCAATGATGAGCCTTTCCCCATTTAATCTTAGGTAACTTTTTACATAAGGTTTCTTCAACCTCAAGAACGGATGCTGACTGTTTACAAATCTGTAATCTTTTGCTTACTCTTTCCACATGAGTATCTACAGCAAAGGCTGGTAAGCCAAAAGCAACACTTAGTACAACATTTGCTGTTTTTCGCCCTACACCAGCAAGCGAAACCAATTCTTCTCTTGTTCTTGGAACTTCACCATTATATTTTTCAACAAGTTGCTGGGCACAAAGTCTAATATTTTTGGCTTTATTTCGGTATAATCCTAATGATTGAATACACTCAATTACAACTTCTTCTTCACTATTTGCTAGAGCATGAGCAGTGGGATAAATTGCAAAAAGTTTCGGCGTCACTTTATTAACGCCTTTATCTGTAGCCTGTGCACTTAAGATCGTTGCAATTAAAAGTTGAAAAGGTGTTTCATGATTCAATTCACAGTGCGCATCAGGAAATAGTTTTTCCATTCTCTCTACTGCTTCAATAGTTTTTGCTTTCGATAACATAAATCACCTTTTCGTCCAATGAATCATCGGTACTTTAGTTTTATCCAGTGGACTAGCTTGTAGTTCAACTTGATTATTTTTGATTCGACTCTTTTCAGTAGCAAGCTGTTGTAAAGTTTTAATTCCTTTTCGATGCCAACTCAAAAGAATCTTATCCATATATTTAATCGTGAAGACCTGATTTAATACACATTCCTTTAATGCTGCAATAATAATTTCTTGTGGATAATGATCCTGGTGAATCCAACTAGATACATTCTGAATTTCAAAAGAACTAAGTGGTCTGCCAAATTCCTGTTCAATTAAAGCTAACAAGTTAATATCAGACTGTTTTTGCTCTTTATTTTTAATGGAATGTTGCTTATATGCAATCTCTAATTGTTGCATTAAAGGTTTAAAACTGTAATAGTCTACCTTTTTCTCATTGTTAGTTTCTCTTTGTTGAATCACTAAAACTTGTCTATCCATTAAATGTTGAATAATTCCAAATAATTGTTTTTCATCCAGCCCAAATGTTTTACAAGTTTCTTCTACATTTAAAACGAAGTATTCTTCTGTATGCCTTTGTAGTAGCCAAGAAATTAACAAACATTCATCCGCATTTAATTGTAAATGCCGATAGTACTGAATCAAAACATTAGGTACGGTTGTGGAACCACTAAACATCCAATGCTCTTGGAATGTTAATGCCATTCGATTTCCTCCCTCTTCTAAAAAAGAGCCAACGACTCTTGTCAGCGGCTCTTTTATATTCATTTTATTATTTATGGGTAAATACGGTTTAATAAACGTGGGAATGGGATCGCTTCACGAATATGTTTCGTACCAGCTACAAATGTTACCATACGTTCTAGACCAAGTCCGAATCCTGAGTGAGGCACTGAACCGAATTTACGTAAATCTAAGTAGAATGCGTAGTCATCTGGATTTAATCCATTTGATTTAATTCTGTCTAATAATTTATCGTAGTCCGTTTCACGTTCACTTCCTCCGATAACTTCCCCATATCCTTCCGGAGCAAGTAAGTCCGCACATAATACACGACTTTCATTTCCAGGAACTGGTTTCATATAGAAAGCTTTAATTTCGGTTGGATAGTTGATGACGAATGTTGGAACACCAAAGTGGTTTGAAATCCATGTTTCATGTGGTGAACCGAAGTCATCACCGTGTTCTAAGTGTTCGTAACCTGTATCTTCGTCATTTTCGTGCGCTTGTAACAAATCAATCGCTTCATCGTATGTGATACGTTTGAACGGTTCGCTAATATATTTCTTCAATAATTCAGTGTCACGTTCAAGAGTTTCTAATGCATGAGGTGCACGGTCTAGTACGCCTTGAATTAATGCTTTAACGTATGCCTCTTGTAAGTCTAATGACTCGTCATGTGTTAAGTATAAATACTCCGCATCCATCATCCAGAACTCAGTTAAATGACGACGAGTTTTAGATTTTTCTGCACGGAATACTGGCCCAAAGTCGAATACACGACCAAATGCCATTGCTCCAGCTTCTAAATATAATTGACCAGATTGTGTTAAAAATGCTGGTTCTCCAAAGTAATCCGTTTCGAATAATTCTGTAGAATCTTCTGCCGCATTTCCTGAAAGAATTGGACTATCGAATTTAATGAATCCATTTTTATCAAAGAATTCATACGATGCGTAAATAATCGCATTACGAATTTCCATAATAGCATGTTGTTTTGTTGAACGTAACCATAAGTGACGGTGGTCCATTAAGAAGTCAGTACCATGCTCTTTTGGAGTAATTGGGTATTCATGACTCTCACCGATTAACTCGATGTCTTTTACTAATAACTCATATCCTAATTTAGAACGAGTATCTTCTTGTACAACACCTGTTACGAATACAGAACTTTCTTGAGTTAATCCTTTTGCTAATTCAAAAGTTTCTTTATTTACATCAGCTTTCACTACAATTCCTTGGAAATAAGCTTTTCCATCACGCAATTGTAAGAATGCGATTTTTCCGCTAGAACGTTTATTGGTAACCCAGGCACCAATTTTAACGGTTTGTCCAACGTAATCTTTTGCTTGATTCATTGTTATAGTTTTCAAATTATCCCTCTTCCTTTACAAATATGATTCAATAAATTCTTTAATACGATTTGCTGCTTCTCTTAACTCTTCTTCGCTACTAGCGCAGCTAAGCCTTAGAAAGCCATTGCATCCAAAATTTTCTCCAGATACAGTAGCCACTCCAGCTTCTTCCAAAAGTTTTAAAGCAAATTCTTCTGACGAGGCAACACCAACAATATGCATGGCTGTTTTTATATTCGCAAATAAATAGAAAGCTCCTTTAGGCTTTTCACACTTGATTCCTTGAATTTCGTTCAGAAGTTGATGAAACAAGTTAATCCTTAATTGAAATTTTTCACGCATCTGCGACTTAACGACTTCCATATCTTCATCAAATGCACGAATAGCCGCATATTGAGTAACCGCAGCAGGATTGCTAGTTGTATGGCTTGTAAGGTCATTTAAAGCTCTAATAACTTTTTGAGGACCAAAAACATATCCTAAACGCCAACCTGTCATGGCCACAGATTTCGATAAACCATTTACAATAAGTGTATTATCAAAAATTTCCTTCGATAAGCTTGCCATACTAATTGAATCTTCACCATACACTAATTCATAATAAATTTCATCTGCGATTACAAAAATGTTGTGTTCTAATGCCCAATTTCCAATAGCGAATAGCTCATCTTTTGTATAAAGGAGCCCGGATGGATTCGATGGCGCATTTAATAACAAGAGTTTTGTCTTTTCAGTCACATATTCATTTAGTAAGTCAATCGTTACTTTAAATGAATTTTTTTCTTTAGTTTCAATATATACTGGAACACCTTCTGCTAATTGAACTTGCTCAGCGTAACTAACCCAATAAGGAATTGGAATTAATACCTCATCTCCAGCGTCAACTAAAGTCATGAAAACTGAATACAAAGCAAATTTCGCTCCTGAAAAAGTAGCTACTTGATTCTTTTCTAAACGTATTCCATCTCTTCGATAATGATAATCACAAATCGCTTGGCGTAAAGAATCTATTCCTAACGCAGGAGTATAGTGATCCGTTTCGTGGCTTTTTAAAGCAGTAATGGCTGCATCTGTGATTTGTTCTGGAGTATTGAAATCTGGTTCTCCAATCGAAAGACTAATAACCTTCCGACCTTTCTCCTTTAATTCTCTAGCCTTTTGAGTCATTGCTAAAGTCCCTGACGGTAAGATTCTTGATACTCTATTTGAAATTTTTACCATAAATCACCAATTTCTATATATTCTCAATATCTTTAATCCATTGTCCATTCTGAGCCGAAATATAGTAATAACCAATTCTTTGATTATTCATTCTATAATTCACTTCCCATACTGGCTCTCCGTTCAAAATACCCATTCTCGCTTCTAAAACCTCGACATCTGGTTTTGCTTGAGCCGTAATGGAACGTGCCTCTTCTTCGTTAACCACTGCAGATTGCTGAAGGATGGTCACTTCTCCCCCTTCTTCAGGAGTGATCGCATAAATTGCTTTTCCTTCAGTGTCTTCACCCATAATCGTGTAGTAAGTTTTATCATTATTAAACCAGTAAAACTTAGTTACTTTAGAAAACTCCACTTTTGGAGCCATTAATGTTAGTGCTTCGTTACGTTTTTTTATTTTTGGATCAACACTCGTTAAAAAGATTTGTGCGCCAGCTAAAAATAATAGAAATAAAGTGAGCAATAGAATAAACATTGATTTTCTTTTCATCAATTTCTCTCCTCAACTCAAACTTTCATAGATAAAGGTATTATACGCTATTCTAAGCAAAAATACCAACATCCCCTTATAAAATTAATTCCAAACTTTGTCAATCTTACTTTTTAATACGCGCACTATTCAAACATTTTTTGAAAGTCTTTTCGATAACCACTGCATTCTCTGGGAAAATATTTTTTACTTTCTCTGAATACCTACTAATAGAGGCTCGTACATCTAAAATCCATATTTCTGCATTCTTTTGTGTTGGACGACTAAATCGACCTAATCCTTGGTAAAGTTGAAGAAGCATCATTTTAATAGAATAATGAGCAAAATAGGAACGATTCTGTTCTTTCATCTCCAATTGAACAATTTGTTGATGGGTTGTTACTGGATTTGGAAATGGTAATTTAGTAATTACTAAAGAGTCTATAGAAACTCCACCACTATCAAACCCTTCCCAGAAACTGTATACTCCTAGTAAAATGGAATCACTCTTTTCTTGGAATCTTCTTTGAATTTTCCGTCCTAATTGAGATCCTTTTTGAGCTAGTAACTCAATATGATTCCTTTTACAATAATTAACCATCAAATCTTCTACTGCCATCAATGCCTCAATGGAATGCATTAAAACTAACATTCTCCCCCCATTACGTTCATAAATCTGTTGAATACAATATGCGATTTGTTCGTGATATTGGTTACTTGAAGCTGCAGTAACAGAAACTAAGTCATTTGGAATAAAAATATGGTGGGCGGACAAATTCACTTTTGAGTCAATAATTGTAAGGTTCTCTTTTGCCTTTAAATCGTAAAATAAAGGAGTAAAAGTTGGAATTGTTGCAGAAATCCCTATTAACTTCTTAATTGTTTTCCTAAAATGATTAAAAATGTGAGTAACTGAGTCAACTCTCGATACTTCTATTGTTGTTTGTCCAAATTGATCTTTTCTTTCAATGACAAAATACGAATGATTGGACTCTTGGAATTTGAGCAAGGAATCCTTCATTTCTTGTAATAATTGAATGCTATTCTCAAATAAACTTGTCTTTCCTGAATTTTCTTGAAGATAATTCATTAACTGAATGATGGACTTTGTGAACGCTCGAATCATTTCATGATGAATCGTTTCAATCCATTCTTCATTTGTAAAAACTATAGATACCTTCAAATAATTTCCTCTATCCAATTCTTCAAACCAAGTTTCATATAAGTCACAAATTTCTAAAAGTTTGCGGTTTATTGTTCTGGACAAATGCTCCTCATCTTTTGAAAAATTTGTCATCGAATTTAGATAGTAATCACTCCATAATTGTTGTAATAAGAACAAGTTCGAGAATTTAATCGATACGGTTCCGTACTGTTCTAACGAATGTTCAAACTGTTGCACTTCATCTAATAGAACAATTGGTTTCACCTCTTTAGAAATTGTAGACGCATAATGAATTAAAAAGGCATGATTTGTTACTACGATACTGCTGTTTTGAACAGATTGAACAGCTTTCGTCCAATATAAACTTTCCATTTTAGAATTCTCTTTCACACAAATATCTTTCCAAAGAGATGATTGGTATAGGACTTGATTACATTCTGATAAATCTCCTGTTTTAGTTTCAGTAATCCAAACAACTAAGCCCATAACTGACAAACTGACCCTTGGACTCTTGTCATTTTTTAACTGACTAATTTTGTAAGAGAAAGCTTCTAAATCAATATAATTTCTTTGTCCCTTTATTGAAACAATAGGATTTTTTAACTTTAAGGCACTTACTATTGGAAGTACACTATCTTCATACAATTGTTGCTGGAGTAATAAATTTGACGTAACAATCCAAATAGGATTTTGATTTGTGCCCTTTTCAAGAGCTGCAAGAAGATAAGCATATGTTTTTCCAGAGCCTGGCGGTGCTTCTATAAAATGAATGGGTTCCTCTTCTTCTAATGCTTCAAGAATTTTTTTAATAATTTTTCTTTGAGCATCATTATCTTTTAAAAATTGATTTTCAACTAATTGACTATAGGCATTGATTGCAGAAACTTTAGTAGTTGTTGGAAAGCTTTTTTCTTCGAAAACCTTTTTCGACACTACAAAACCATTTTCTATTAAATGATTATTACTATCCTTCCCTTTAGAAATACTGAGGGCATCCTTAAAAATATCCCCCGTATCCCCAATAAGTTCACTCGAAAATTCAACTAATTGTTCAAGCGTTACCTTAGAAAAACTACGAATTTTCTCTTGAAGTTTTAAAAATAATTGGGCAGTTGCCTTAGCGTCACTTCCAGCTGTATGAACTTGTGTATGAGGAATTTTTAACATACTTGTTAAGTCACTTAAACGATAACTGATAGCTGTCGGGTAACAAATTTGAGCCAATTGAACAGTATCTATAAAGGGAACTTCTAACTCAATCCCTAGAGCCTCTTTTAAAGCAGTAATGATAAAAGGTCCGTCAAATCCAACATTATGGGCTACAAGAGTTCGACCTTCTAACAGATTGAAAATATTCATTGCCACTTCATCAAAATAAGGTGCTTTTTCAACATCAGCATTTGTTACACCCGTTAATAACTGTATTTCAAAAGGAATACTTTGCTCGGGATTTATATTTAAAGTAATATGTTCAACGATTTTATGATCAGTAATCAAGGTACACCCAAATTGAAAAATACGGTCCCCTTGCTCGTATTTAGGACCCGTTGTTTCTAAATCAATGACGGCATATTTTCTCTGCATTTGCAATCCCCCTTTCTCAGTATTCTCATCTATATTAGTGTACTAACTTCTTTAAAGGGTTGCAACCAACAAAATACACATTCGCTGACTATAGTTTATTTTTTTTCAAAAAAAAGAAGCTAGAGAGCACCTCTAGCTTCTTTTTAAATGATTTATATTTTAAACTGTTTTACCTTTATCCACAACTACTTGTACTTCTTCAGTTCCTGTAAGAACAGTATGCTGTTTGACAACTACACCTTTATCTGCAATCACATAATCTAGGTGAGCACCTGTCTTAATAATTGCATCCGATAAAATAATACTATTTCGTACAACCGCTCCTTCTTCTACGACGACATCACGGAAGATTATACTATTTTCAACAGTTCCGTTAATTTTCGATCCATCACCAAGTATAGATTCTTTTACAGCAGCGTTTTTTCCATAAATAGTAGGTACCGTATCTTGTACACGAGTAATAATATCTGTACCTGAGAGGAATACATCTTTAAGATTATTAAAATCTAACATATCCATATTTAAATCATAATAATCTTTGATATTATTAACAACCTTCAAATAACCTTTAATTTGATAAGCAAACACTCGTAAAGTTTCTAAATTTTTGGCAATATAATCTCTAAGAATATCTTCCCATCCTAGAGTTAATCCCTTCTTAACAATGCCATTGAAAAGTTCCTTGGTCAAAATGTAAATTTTTACTTGAGTTGCACAAATATTTTCTGACCCATCAAAATGATAAAGAGATTCATATACTTTATGATTTTCATCAAAAATGATTTGTGATTCACCAACATTAGGCTTTCTGTAAGTATAAGCTACAGTAATATCCGAACCAGTATCTAAGTGGTATTGGAACATTTCTTTAAAATCAATATTTCCAATAATATTGGTATCCGCTAAAATAACAAATTCTTCATCTAAACTTTGTGTATAAACCATCGTGTTAGCTAAAGCCTCAATTTTATTCTGAGGAATTCGCGTCGATAAGTAATTAGACATAGGAGTAATAAATTTAAGCCCACGATTTTTTCGGTTCAAATCCCAATCCTTACCATGAGACATATGATCTAATAAAGATTTATAGTTATGGTTGGTAAGGACTGCAATATTATCAATGTTGGCATGCACAAGAGATGAAATCATAAAGTCAACCATACGATAGCGAGAGATTACTGGCAATGCAGCCGCTGTACGATTTCGAACTAATCCTTGTAAATCATCATTTCTATAATTATCTGCAAATAGTACACAAAACGCTTTAATCATATTAGTTACCTCCAACTTTTGTATCTTCTGTAACAATCTCATCTTTACCAATTACGGTAATCATATCTTGACCAAGTTCCACTTCAGAATGCCCTACTGTTACTCCAGATTTTACAACAGTTCCTTCGGCAATAATTGAATTGGTAACTGTTGCTCCTTCTTCTATTACAGCATTTTGCATAATAATACTTCCTTGAACCTTGGCATTCTTTCCAATGGATACTCCAGAAGAAACAATAGATTCATGAACGGTTCCTAACACAATCGTCCCATCTGAAATCATTGAATCTGTTACTTGAGCACTATCTCCAATAAATTGAGGTAGTTTTCCTTCATGTCGATAGTAAACTTTCCATGTTTTATCAGAGATATTAAATTCATCTCTACGTTTAATTAAGTCCATATTGGCTTCCCAAAGACTTTCAATCGTACCAACGTCCTTCCAATAACCAGCAAAAGGAAATGCAAAAATTCGACGATTTTCTTCTAAGAGCATTGGGATAATATTCTTTCCAAAATCTTTTTCACTCTCAGGATTTTCCTCATCTCGAATTAAATACTCTTTAAGAACTTTCCAGTTAAAAATATAAATTCCCATTGAGGCTTTAGTCGAAATTGGATTTTCTGGTTTTTCAAGAAACTCAATGATTTGTAAGTCATCATTCGTATTCAAAATCCCAAAACGGCTTGCTTCTTCTAATGGCACATTAATATGAGCTACCGTTAAGTCAGCTTCTTTTTCCTTATGGAAATCAAGCATCTTATTGTAATTCATTTTGTAAATATGATCCCCTGATAAAATTAAAACATACTCTGGATCATATTGTTCAATATATTTAATATTCTGATAAATGGCATTTGCTGTTCCTTTATACCATTCACCCGTTTTTCCAGCAGTATACGGAGGAAGAATCGTTAAACCTCCATCAACTCTGTCTAAATCCCATGGGTTACCATTCCCCATATAGGAATTAAGTTCTAGAGGCATAAACTGTGTAAGAACACCAACAGTGGAAATTCCTGAATTAGAACAGTTAGAAAGTGGAAAGTCAATAATTCGATATTTTCCACCAAATGGGACAGCTGGTTTGGCCATATCTTTTGTAAGAACTTGGAGACGTGTTCCTTGTCCACCAGCTAGTAGCATTGCAACAATTTCTTTTTTTCTTGCCATATGTTTATCCTCCGATTAATTATTATTAATAATATATAAAGTTGAAAACGGTGGTACATTTACCTCTAAAGTATAATCAAACTCTTTATGTGGTTGAGTTTTTGTGTGAAGAGCTCTATTGATAAGCCCACTTCCGTTATACTTTCTTGCATCAGAATTTAAAACTACCTTATAACTACCCCATTTAGAAACACCTAATTTATAATTTCTGATTAAGTTTCCTGAAAAATTAGAAATAACTAAAATTTCATCCCCAGATTCATTTATTCTAGAAAACGCGAAAACATTATTCCAAATATCTTGAACCTCGTGCCACCTGAATCCTGACCATCCACCATCTAACTGCCACAATTCTGAATGTTTTTTATAAAAAGCATTCAAATCTTTCACATAACGATGAGTAGCATCATGAATCGGATAATTTAGTAGAAACCAGTCTAATTCTCTTTCTTCATTCCATTCAATAATTTGCGGAATTTCATTTCCCATAAAGTTTAGTTTTTTCCCTGGATGTGCCATCATATATCCCATAAAAGCACGGTAATTTGCAAACTTATCTTCGTAAGAAACCGGCGCTTTATCTACTAGAGATTTCTTTCCATGAACGACTTCATCATGTGAAATAGGTAAAATATAATTCTCAGTGAATGCGTACATCATAGAAAAAGTAAATTGATGATGAATTCCCCCTCTAAACAAAGGGTCTGTTTCTAAGTAATCAAGGGAATCATTCATCCATCCCATATTCCATTTAAAGTGGAATCCTAAGCCTCCTTCTTCGATTGGTTTTGTTACCCCTTCATAAGAAGTCGACTCCTCAGCTATCATCATCACCCCTGGATAATGATTTCTCACAAATTGATTCAGTTCTTTAATAAAATGAATAGCCTCAAGATTTTCAAAGCCACCGTATATATTCCTTGCCGACTCTTCCTCATTTCTACAGTAGTTATAAAATAACATCGAACTGACTGCATCGACTCTTAAGCCATCAATATGAAACTTTTCAATCCAAAAAACAGCACTAGAGAATAGAAAAGATTGTACTTCTGACCTTCCATAATCAAAAACCCTTGTCCCCCAGCCTTTATGTTCTTGTTTCCGGAGATCTCCATACTCGTAGCAAGGTGTTCCATCAAATTCATATAATCCGAAAGCGTCTTTCGTAAAATGACCAGGAACCCAATCTAAAATAACTCCTAGATTGGCTTTGTGGCATTCATCCACAAAATACATAAAATCTTCAGGAGTCCCAAATCTAGATGTTGCGGCAAAAAAACCTGTCACTTGATATCCCCATGATTTGTCATAAGGATATTCCGTAATTGGAAGCAATTCGATATGAGTATAGTTCATCTCTTTTACATAGGGGATCAATTCATCCACTAATTCCCGGTAAGAGTATGATTCTCCATTCTCTTTTCTCTTAAAAGATCCTAATTCTACCTCATATATATTTAAAGCATTTTGATAAGGAATATTTCTTTGTTCTATCCACTTTGAATCGGACCATGTGAATTCCGGAAATTCATATACTTTGGATGCCGTATTAGGTCTTGTTTCCGCATGTCTTGCATAAGGATCAGCTTTCCAAAGAAAATTTCCGTTATAAGGAATGATGACATATTTATAAGCATCAAATTGCTTAATTCCAGGAATTGTTATTTCATATATTCCGTTATCATTTATTCGTTTCATAGCAAATTTAGTAGGTTCCCAATTACAAAAATCACCAGTCACATAGACCTCTTTGGCATTAGGAGCCCATACTCGAAACGTACAACCTTCTTCAGTTAAAAAGTTACCCAAATAATCATAACTATGAAAGTTTCTACCTTCATGAAATAAATATTCTGCCATTTGTTGCACTTGACAATCACTCCTTTTCAAATCGCTTTACTATACAGATAAGCGTTTTCAAGTTCTGGACAAAAAATTAGAAAATGTTACTAGTTGAACAATTTCTCTTTTATAAATTATATCATATTTTTTTAATTTTCCTATACTATTGTGTGAATTTTCATGTTATTTATTGTTGTATCTATAATATTTTTCAATTCTTCGTTTTGTTATCACTTTTAAGAAGTTTGTATTACAATGAAACTAGATTTATAAATAAAAAGGAGGTTACTAATGATTCAATATCACTCACTTATGAATAAGTATCCTGCTGGTGCAGTGACCAATGAACAATCTGTCTTTATACAAGTAAAAGTGACTAAAGACACTCCTCTTTCATCGTTACAATTAATTCTAAAAGAAGATTTTACTCAAAAAATACATGTGTTACATCCAAGTCTATCTAAGATTGAAGCAGATGGGACATTATATACTTTTGAAATTTCTAAATTAGATACCGGTCTTTACTTCTACTACTTTGAAGTTCGATCAGAAATCGGGATGTATTTTTTAAGCAATAACAAATTTCAGGCGGTTCCTACACTCTACTTTAATGAAGTGAATTGCTGGCAATTGACTGTATATGATAAAGAATTCCACACTCCAGATTGGTTCAAAGGTGGAATTATGTATCAAATTTTCCCTGATCGTTTTAAAAAGAGTAACAATTATAAAGCCCAAATTGCGCGTAATGAAGAGGTCCGAATTAAACACTTTAATTGGAATGAAAACCCCGATTCAGGAATCACTCATGAAAATTATAAAGCTCAAGATTTCTTCTTAGGAAATCTAAAGGGAATTGAAGAGGAACTAGAACACTTTAAAAAACTAAATGTTAATTGTATTTATTTGAATCCAATTATGGAAAGTCCGGATAACCATCGGTATTCAACTGCTGACTATTTTAATGTCGATCCGTATTTAGGTACAAATGATGACTTTAAGGAGTTATGTGAGCTTTTCAAAAAGCATGGTATCCATATTATTCTAGATGGTGTATTCAGCCATACTGGTGATGATAGTATTTACTTTAATAAACAAGGTCACTATGAAAGTAATGGTGCCTTTAATTCAATCAATTCTCCATATTATTCATGGTTTAATTTCATGCACTACCCTGATACCTATCATTCATGGTGGGGATTTTCCAACCTTCCTACCGTTAATAAGTTAAACAAATCTTATATGGATTTTATAAACAATCCAAGCGATGGGGTTCTCCCATTTTGGCAACATTTAGGAATTTCTGGTTGGCGATTAGACGTGGCAGATGAATTTCCTGACGAGTTTTTAGATGAACTTCGGACAACAGTAAAGAAAACCGATTCTGAAGCACTTATTATTGGAGAAGTATGGGAAGATGCGACAACTAAAGTAGCTTATGATCGTCGTAGAAAGTATTTCCTTGGAGAACAATTGGATAGTGTAATGAATTATCCTTGGAAAAATGCAATTATAGAGTTTATTAAAACAAAAGATGCTTCAGCATTAAAATATGCTCTTGAAGAAATCATTGACCATTATCCAAAACCTGCTTTAGAAGTATTAATGAACTTATTAGATAGCCATGATACTGAACGCATCTTAACATCTCTTGGTTTTAATAATACTGAGGATGTCCCTCTCCACGAACGACCTACTTTAGAGTTATCTGGAGATATGCTAGAAGATGCTATTAGGAAACTAAAAGTGGCAAGTTTTATCCAATTCACGATTCCTGGTGTTCCATCTATTTATTATGGAGACGAGATTGGAATGCAAGGATTTAGAGACCCATACAATCGTAAAACTTTTGATAAAGCAAAAATGAATCAAGAGATTTTTGAACATTATTTGTCTCTAACAAAATTTAGAAATGATTATAAAGAAGAGTTCAAAGGAGATTTTAAAGTTATTTACTGTCAAGATGGTTGTTTAATTTATCAAAGAGAATCTCTTATTTGTGCCGTAAATATCAACAACCATTCTCACTTCGTAGAAGGATTGCATGGTAAACAATTATTTTCTAGCACTCCTACACGTAACCATCCTAAAGGATTAATAATTCCATCTGTTGGGTTTGCAGTTTATAAAATCAAAAAATAAAAAGAAGATTATCACGGTTGTGATAATGGCTCTTTGTCAAATAGTGTTGATGAAGAATT